>CAIRYF010000180.1 GCA_903882725.1 uncultured Simplicispira sp. | reverse complement strand
GTCGGTCGGGTTGCGGCCCAGGCTGGTGAAGGCGTTCACCAGGTAGTCCATTTCGTCGTCGGCCAGCGCCAGGCCCCAAGTGCGGTTGGCGTCTTCCAGCGCGGCGCGCCCGCCTTGCAGCACATCGACGTGTGCCATTGGCTGCGGTGGCAACTCGGTAAACAGCGCCTGCGCACCGGCCAGGTCAAACAGCACCGATTCGGTCATGCGGTCGTGCAGCAGCGCGGCGACTTGGGCCAGCTGCTCGTCGCTTAGCGTCGGCTTGCCGCCCAAAAGGCCGGACTTGAGTTGCACGCGATATTCAGTCACGCGCTCAACGCGGCGAATCGCCAAGCCGCAGTTGCGCGCAATGTCAGTGGCTTTGGAGGCCCACGGCGACACCGTGCCCAAGCGCGGCGTAACGACGATGGTGCTGCCATCGGTCGCTCCCGCGTAAGGGTCGCCGTAGTTCAGCAGCGCCGCCAAGCGCTCATGCTCGGCGGGCGTCGGCGCGTTGTCGGTGGCCACCAGGTGAACAAAGCGGGCGCTAATGCCGGCGATTTTGGGGTGGATAGCGGCAAGCGCGGGCTGCAGTTGCTGGGCGCGAAAAGAGCTCAGGGCGTTGGCACCCGCAAGCGTGGTCATGTGCAAGGTCACGTTGGCAGCCTAATGGAATGAGAAAAAAAGAGAGCGCACGCGCGGTCGAAGCCGCAGATTTTACCGGTGCCACACCACCGCGCAGGCGCACCGGGCCACTGCAACAAAGCGCGGTGGGATAATTGCGCCCCATGAGCATCACTATCAAAGACGCAGAAGGCATTGCCCAGATGCGCGTGGCCTGCCGCCTCGCTGCTGAAGTTCTGGACTACATCACACCGCATATTCAGCCCGGCATGACTACGCTAGATATCGACCGCTTGGGCGCCGAATGCATGGCGCTGCAAGGCACGGTCTCGGCCACTATCGGCTACCAGCCGCCGGGTTATCCGCCGTACCCAGCTTCGCTGTGTACCTCGGTCAACCATGTGGTGTGCCACGGCATTCCAAACGACAAGCCGCTCAAAAAAGGCGACATCGTCAACGTCGATGTCACCGTCATCACCAAAGAGGGCTGGTTTGGCGACAGCAGCCGGATGTACCTGATTGGTGAATGTTCGATTGCCGCCAAGCGCCTGTGCGCGCTGACGTATGAGGCCATGTGGCTGGGCATTTTGCAGGTCAAACCCGGTGCGCATTTGGGCGACATTGGCCACGCCATCCAAAAATTTGCCGAAGGCCACGGCCTGTCGGTGGTACGCGAGTTTTGCGGCCACGGCATTGGCCAAGTGTTCCATGAAGAGCCGCAAGTGCTGCATTACGGTCGCCCCGGCACGCTCGAAAAATTGCTGCCGGGCATGATTTTCACCATCGAACCGATGCTCAACGCCGGCCGGCGCGAGATCAAAGACTTTGGCAACGACGGCTGGACCATCATCACCAAAGACCGCAGCCTGACGGCGCAGTGGGAGCACACCGTGCTGGTCACACCCACCGGCTACGAGGTGCTGACGCTGTCGGACGGCGCACCTGCGCTGCCCAACTTTGTGTACGCCAGCGCCACCTGAGCGCCAACGTTTTTTCTTCGGTCAACACCCACCTATATTTACCCATGACCGAACTGCAAGCCCTGCGCGAACGCTACCGCAGCGACAAAGCCGCCCTGCTGGCGGACTTGCCAACATCACTGGCGGCCAGCCGGGGTGTCCATGCGCGTTTGCGCAAGCTCTCAGTTTTGACAGAAACCCTGCTGTGTGCCCTGGGCAAGTGCGCGGCTTTGCCTGAGCAAGTCGCGCTGGTGGCCGTGGGCGGCTTTGGGCGGCGCCAGTTGTTTCCGTATTCCGATGTTGACGTGCTGGTGCTGGTGCCAGACACCCACATCGACCTGGCGCTGCGTGAAAAAATCGAAGCCTTTATCCACAGCTGCTGGGATGTGGGGCTGGAGATTGGCTCCAGCGTGCGCACGGTCAGCGAGTGCCTAGAAGAGTCGCGCCGCGACATCACTGTGCAAACCTCGCTGTTAGAGGCGCATTTGCTGCGCGGTAACACCGTGCTGTTTACCGACTTTCAGCAGCAGTTTCGCGCCCACTTGGATGTGCGCGCGTTCTGGGTCGCCAAGACGCTGGAGATGCAGCAGCGCCACCATAAATACGAAGACACGCCGTATGCGCTAGAGCCCAATTGCAAAGAGTCTCCCGGCGGCTTGCGTGACCTGCAAATGATTTTGTGGGTGGCGCAGGCGGCCGGTCTGGGCAGTACCTGGCAAGAGCTGGCCGCTAGCGGCTTGGTCACGCGGTTTGAGGTGCGCCAAATTGAGCGCAACCATTCCATCCTGTGCCTGATTCGCGCGCGCTTGCATCTGCTGGCCGGGCGGCGCGAAGACCGGCTGGTGTTTGACCTGCAAACCGCCGTGGCCGAGTCGTTTGGCTACTGCTCGCAGGCGCCCGACGGCACGCTGTTGCCAGTGCGCGCCAGCGAGGCGCTGATGCGCCGCTATTACTGGGCTGCCAAAGCGGTGTCTCAGTTGCGCCAAATTTTGCTGCTCAACATTGAAGAGCGTCTGAACCCGCCGACACGCCCGCCCCAGCGCATCAACCAGCGTTTTTTTGACAAGGGCGGTATGGTCGAAGTCGCCAGCGACGACTTGTACCAGCGCGATCCGCACGCCATTCTTGAAACCTTTTTGCTCTACCAAACCTCGGCGGCGCTGCAAAACCTGTCGGCGCGCACGCTGCGTGCGCTCTACAACGCCCGGGGCGTGATGGACAGCGCTTTTCGGCGCGATCCGGTCAATCGCGCCGCTTTTATGCGCATCTTGCAGCAGCCCACTGGCTTGACGCACGCGATGCAGTTGATGAACCAGACCTCGGTGCTGGGGCGCTATGTGTGGCCGTTTCGCCGCATCGTCGGGCAAATGCAGCACGATTTGTTCCACGTCTACACCGTCGATCAGCACATCTTGATGGTGCTGCGCAATGTGCGGCGCTTTTTTGTCGCCGAACACGCGCACGAATACCCGTTTTGCTCACAACTGGCCGCTGGTTGGGACAAGCCGTGGATTTTGTATATCGCCGCGCTGTTTCATGACATTGGCAAGGGGCGCGGGGGCGATCACTCCAAAATTGGCGCAGTCGAAACGCGGCGCTTTTGCCGCCAGCACGCGCCCTATGGCATTGACCGCGCCGACGCACAGTTGATTGAATTTTTGGTGCGCGAGCACCTGACCATGAGCACCGTGGCGCAAAAGCAAGACCTGAGCGACCACGATGTCGTCAGCGCTTTTGCCCAGCGCGTTGGCAACGAGCGCTATCTGACTGCGCTGTATTTGCTCACCGTGGCCGATATCCGTGGCACCAGCCCCAAGGTCTGGAACGCCTGGAAGGGCAAACTGCTAGAAGACCTGTACCACGCCACGCTGCGCACTTTGGGCGGGCACAGCCCCGACGCCGCCGCCGATATTGGCGCACGCAAGCGCCAAGCGCTGGTGCTGCTGGCACTGAACACCCAGCCATTTGAATCGCACAAGACGCTGTGGGATACGCTGGACTTGAGCTATTTCATGCGCCATGAGGCGGCCGACATTGCTTGGCACACACGCCATCTGTCGCGCCATGTGGCCGCACTGCGCCCCATGGTGCGCGCGCGCCAGTCCTTGGCCGGTGAGGGTTTGCAGGTGATGGTGTACGCCATGGATCAAAGCGACCTGTTTGCCCGTATTTGCGGCTACTTTGACCAGGCCAACTTCAGCATCTTGGATGCGCGTGTCCACACCACCAGCAATGGCTACGCGCTGGATACCTTTCAGGTCATCAGCCCGACG
>CAIRYF010000179.1 GCA_903882725.1 uncultured Simplicispira sp. | reverse complement strand
CGACGTCGATTTGATTTTGTTTGTCGTCGAGGCTGGCAGTTTTACGCTGGCCGACGCCAAGGTGCTTTCGCTGTTCAAGCCCGGCATTCCAACGCTGCTCATTGCCAACAAGTTTGACAACATCCACCGCCGCGCCGAGATTGCGCCGTGGCTCAAAAGTATGCAAGAGCGCCACCCGTTTGCCGAGTTTGTGCCGATGTCGGCCAAAAACAAAAACGACGTGCAGCGCCTGTTTGGCATTTGCGCCAAATACCTGCCCGAAGCACCGTGGTGGTACGAGGCCGACGAGCTGACCGACCGCAGCGAGAAGTTTTTGGCCTCTGAGACGGTGCGCGAAAAGCTGTTTCGCTTCACCGGCGACGAGCTGCCCTATACCTCCACCGTCGTCATTGAGCAGTTTGGCGAAGAGAAAAGCAAAAACCACAAACGCTTGGTGCGCATTGCCGCCACCATCGTCGTCGAGCGCGACAGCCACAAAGCGATGGTGATTGGCGACAAGGGCGAGCGCCTCAAGCGCATCGGCATGGAAACGCGCCAAGAGCTGGAAAAGCTGATGGACTGCAAAGTGTTTCTGGAGCTGTGGGTCAAGGTGCGCTCGGGCTGGGCTGACGACGCCGCGCGCGTGCGCTCCTTTGGCTACGAGTGATAAGCACGCAAGCACATAAGCGCGTAACCACATAACCACATAACCATGTAACCACCCCGTGGCCACCGCGCGCCGCTTTACCCATGAACCCGCGTTGGTGCTGCACCGCTACGACTGGAGCGAGAGCAGTCTGATTCTGGAAGTGTTCACGCGCCAGCACGGGCGCGTGGCACTGGTGGCCAAGGGGGCCAAAAAACCCAGCTCCAATTTTCGCCCGGTGCTGTTGCCGCTGCAGCCGCTCAGTTTGACGTGGACGCAAAGCGCGGCCACGGCCAGCATGACGGCCAGCGCCAGCGACATTCACACCTTGAAGGGTGCCGAATGGGTCGGCGGCCACATCATGCCCACTGGCGACGCGCTGTTGGCGGGCATCTACCTCAACGAATTGCTGCTGCGCCTGCTGGCGCGCGAAGACCCGCACCCCGCGCTGTTTGACGCCTACCGTGGCGTGGTGCGCGTGCTGGCCAGCGCGCACGGCGACGCCCTGGAGCCGGTGCTGCGCAGCTTTGAGCTGCTGCTGCTGCGCGACATTGGCCTGTTGCCAGCATTGGACGCACAAACCCTGACCCTGCAAGCGCTGCAAGCCGACACCCGCTACGCCTTGCTGGCCGAAAGTGGCTTGGGCAGCGCCGCACCACGCACCCGCGCCAGCTTGAGCGGTGAGCAATGGCAAGCCTTGCAGCGCGCCCTCGACGATGATGTGCCGTTTACCGCGCTGCTGCACGCCTGCGCCCCGGCAGCGGTGGCCGTAGCGCTCAAGCCGCAACTGCGCGCGCTGCTGCAATACCATTGCGGCAGCCCTTTGCTGCGCACACGCCAGCTGATGATGGAATTGCAAAACTTATGACCACTGCTGCCCCCGCTTCCTCTTCTTATCCCCGCACCGCCTTGTCGGTCAATGTCAACAAAGTGGCGCTGGTACGCAACACGCGCCATTTGGGCATCCCCAGCGTGTTGCGCGCGGCTGAGTTGTGCCTGCAAGCCGGTGCCCAAGGCATCACCGTCCACCCGCGCCCGGACGAGCGCCATATCCGCGCGCACGACGTGACCGACTTGGCCGCGCTGCTTACACAGTGGCCGGGGCGCGAATACAACATCGAAGGCAACCCGTCGCAAAACCTGATGGAGTTCATTCGCCAAGTGCGCCCGCAGCAGGCCACCTTTGTGCCCGACAGCCAAGACCAGTTCACCAGCGACCACGGCTGGAGCTTTCCGCAAGACGGTGCCCGCTTGGCACCGCTGATTGCGCAGTGCCAAGCGCTGGGCGTGCGCGTCAGCCTGTTTATGGATCCCATCCCTGCGCAAATGGCGCAGGCCAAAGCCATCGGCGCGGACCGCGTCGAGCTGTACACCGAGCCGTATGCCGCCGCGTGGGGCACGCCGCAGCAAGCGCAGCAAATTGAGGTGTATCGCGCGGCTGCCCAAGCCGCGCTGGATGCCGGCCTCGGCGTCAACGCCGGCCACGATTTGAACCGCGACAACTTGGCCGACTTTGTGCGCGGCGTGCCCGGCGTGCTGGAAGTGTCGATTGGCCACGCCTTGATTGCCGACGCGCTGGAGCTGGGCTACGGTGCCACGGTGCAGGCTTATCAAGCCTGTATTGATGCGGGCTTTGCGGCAAATAACTCCTGAATTGATAGCTGCTAGCGCTTACGCCATAAGGGCTAGAGGCCAATTTCATTCAAATTCATTCAAAATTATTCAAATTAAACAAGACGGCATGATTTACGGCATTGGCAACGACATTTGCGACGTGCGCCGCATCCGCGCCAGCCTAGAGCGCCACGGCGAGCGCTTTGCCGCGCGGGTACTGGCTGAGACCGAACTGGCCACGTGGCGCAGCCGCAGCGCGCGCTGGCCTGAGCGAGGCGTGCGCTTTGTCGCCACGCGCTTTTCGGCCAAAGAGGCGTTTAGCAAAGCGATTGGCCTGGGGATGGTGATGCCGATGACCTGGCGCAGCTGCGAAGTCGCCAACCTGCCCAGTGGCCAACCCAGCATCGTGCTGCACGGCGCGCTCAAAGTATGGTTCGAGGCGCACGCCCTGCGCGTACACCTGAGCCTGAGCGACGAAACCGATTACGCCGCCAGTTTTTGCGTGGTGGAGATAAATAATGAGCAGTTGCACGAAAATTCCATGTCCATTCCACGTAATTGCTTGCAGGTATAAATAAATAAATGAAGTCAGTAGATTTTTTTTCTGGTGCCGGTGGCTTGACTTGCGGTCTCAATATGGCGGGTTTTGATTCCATATTGGGTTCTGATATCAATAAAACCTACGCACAAACGTTTGCAAAAAATCACCCTAAAGCGCATGTTATTACCAATGATATTAAAGAGTTATCTGAGCATGAAATTTTTCGGCTCGTCGGATTGAAGGTTGGTGAGCTAGATTTAATTGCTGGTGGGCCACCATGTCAAGGATTTTCTATTAATGCCCCTATTCGCAGCTTAGACGATCAGAGAAATCACTTATTTAAAGAATATCTAAGAATTGCCGAGGTGCTTAGACCAAAAGCAATTCTGATTGAAAATGTTCCCGGTATTGTTTCGCTTGGAAAAGGAACAGTTGTTGAGGCAATTTACAAGCATTTAAATAATATGGGCTATGCGGTAGCACATAAAATTTTATTTGCGGGGCATTATGGCGTTCCGCAAATGCGATTTAGGACGATTTTTATTGCGATTAGAGACAGAGATAAGGTGGAATTTCCAGAGCCAACGCATAATGCAGCTGCTAATACTAATTTTGCTGGTGCAAAAGAGCTGTGCATAAAAATATCACCTCTTTTTTCTCAGCACCTCAAATATAAAACTACGGTTTGGGATGCTATCTCTGATTTGCCAGAGCTTGATGTCGGTGAGATAATGAATGATTTGGCGTACACAAATCAATCGCAATCAGAATATCAAGAGATATTAAGAGTCGGATCAAATAGAATATTTAATCATGGATGCGCCAAGTTAGGCGCAGGAAATCTTGAGCGATTAAAGTATATTCCTCAAGGTGGCAGCTGGAGGGATATTCCTTATGATTTATTGCCGGCCGGATTGAAAAAAGCACGGCGAAGCGATCACACAAAAAGATATGGCAGATTACATCCTAATGAATTGTGTTCCACAATTTTGACAAAATGTGATCCGCATTGGGGAAGTTTTTTTCACCCCACACAGAATCGCGCAATTTCTGTAAGAGAAGCCGCTCGAATTCAAAGTTTTCCTGATCATT
>CAIRYF010000178.1 GCA_903882725.1 uncultured Simplicispira sp. | reverse complement strand
CTGAGCTACAGCCGCTAAGCTTCAAATTATAACTTAATTTATAGGCCTCTTAAACATTTTTTAATTTCACACCGGTATCAATGTGCATTGAAAAGTTTAATGCTGCGATTCTATCGCAGCATTTGGGCTCCCTTGGTCATCTTTCTCATATTTTGCTGACTGCAGCGGCGCATCACAGCCCGTGCCAGCAGCAATGGATCGTCGCGCCCAGGCAGCAAGAGCGCGTACCACCCAAGGGTGCGCCAACCCAGTAACGCCACCAGGATCGGACAACATACCGCACAGGTAGCGCTGATCAGCATCGCTCCAACGTAAAGCAGCGCAGGCACCACGCCGGCGGCGCGATACCAACATACCCAACGGACAAGGCTCCAACAAGCAGCACAGTCCGCATCCATTGCACGGTGCGCCCTCAGGCGGTTTAACTGGTGCATCAGGATGCACGTGTATCACCTGCCAGTCTGGCGAATATGGTGCATTAGGTTTTTGTTGCACTTGGACGTGAGTTGGACGTGAGTTGGACTGGCACGCGGCGGCGCTGCTTTAGCGCCCCGGCGTTGTCAGGGCAGTATCGTCTTCGGGAACGGTGTCTAGCCCCAGCTTTTGCTGTGCCCACAAACGTTGCAGTTGTGCTAACTCAACGTCAAAACGCTGATGGATGCGGCGTTTTTCTTGCGCTTGGGTGGCCAAAAAGCGCTGGCGATCTTGGATGCCTTCATCATTTTCTGCCAGCTGGCGACGCAACACCACCGGGGCTTTGCTGGGGTTGCTGCGGTAAAACTCCATTTCCACATCCAGCGTTTGGCGCTGTCCGCGCAGCATCTGAATATGCTGAGTGGCGACTGCGCTAACGTCGTCGATCAGCGCAATAGCGGCGGCGCGCTCAATGTCGTGGGTGGCCTTGTCGGGGTAGCGCGTCGTCAGCACCCGCTCACGTCGGCGCTCTTCGACCAAGCGCATCCGCTCTTCCCGATCTTTGCGCCGCTGCGCTTCCTGCGCATTGCGCTCATAGTCGGTCAGCGTGGGGCCGACCACGCGGCGCACCGTCCCCGAGGGGCCCAATTCGCGTTGCTCGCGGTCTAGGCATTCAGGAATCGGGCGGTCAGACGTGAGCTTGCGGCCTTGCTTGTCAATGCAGGTGTAAATGCTGCTGACCCGAGGGGCGCTGGCACCACTTTGCGCCCAAGCGCCAGCTCCGCTGCCCAGGCCCAACAAAAAGCCCCCCACCGTGATGATCCGTGCCAGCCTGCTGTTCAATGGAATTACCTCGTTTCAACACCGTAACGCTGGCGATAGGCCAGCACGCGCTCGTGGTGGGTTGCCATGTCAGCACCCGCCGTGTGTGAAAGATATTGCAATAAATCGGCCAGTGTGGCAATCGCAGACACCTGCAAACCCAGCTGCTGGCGCACGTACTGCACCGCGCTGTGTGCCACGTCCTGGCCGTTCTCGGTAGCCATTTCTTGGCGATCAAGGGCAATAGCAACGGCGTGCGGCGTGGCCCCAGCCGCTTGGATCAGCGCAATCGACTCGCGCGCAGCCGTGCCAGCCGACATCACGTCATCAATAATCAGCACCCGACCTTGCAGCGGTGCGCCGACCAGCGAGCCGCCTTCGCCGTGATCTTTGGCCTCTTTGCGGTTGTAGGCAAACGGCACATTGCGCCCGCGCCGGGCCAGTTCGACGGCCACGGTGGCGGCCAGCGGAATGCCCTTGTAGGCAGGGCCAAACACCATGTCGAACTCGATGCCGCTGGCTAGCAGGGTTTTTGCATAAAATTCGGCCAGCCGACCCATCTTCGCGCCGTCATCAAACAGACCCGCGTTAAAGAAATACGGGCTCAGGCGGCCGGCCTTGGTTTTGAATTCACCAAAGCACAGCACCCCCGAGGCGACAGCAAACCCCACAAATTCTTCTGCCAAACCGCTGTGCTGCGGTGCCTGCGCGCTATCAACCACCATGGGATGTTCCTTATTCAAGTTTATGGGCCTCCACTCAGAGGACTGCTATGCAGCCAGATTGTATATCGGCGTATTTATAAAATGAAAATTAACCGCAAAGCGCAGCCATGAAGCCATTTTTGAAATGGGCTGGCGGCAAATATAAAATTGTCGATAGAATTTTATTGGCATTACCTCCTGCCAAAAAATTAGTGGAGCCCTTCGTCGGCTCAGGCGCAATATTTTTAAATGCTGATTATGATAATTTTCTGCTGGCAGACACCAACCCCGATTTGATTCATCTGTACCGTGAAGTCCAAAAATCAGGCGATAGCTTTATAGATGAAGCTGCTGGCCTATTTATTCCTGAAAACAATACCGAAACTGCCTTTTACCAACTGCGCGATGAATTTAACCAATGCGCCGACATCCGCCGCCGCGCAACGCTGTTTATCTATTTGAATCGGCATTGCTTTAACGGCCTGTGCCGCTATAACGCCAAAGGCAAATTTAACGTGCCTTTTGGGCGCTATAGCAAGCCGGCTTTTCCGACCGCTGAAGTACAAAATTTTTACCTCCAAAGCCAAAAGGCTGAATTTATCTTGTCAGATTTTCGAAACACTATGCAAAGCGTGCTAAAAACTTCTGCTGGCAGTACGGTTGTGTATTGCGATCCGCCTTATGTTCCGCTGACACAAACCTCTAATTTCAGCGATTACACCAAAGAAGGTTTTGGCCCCCAAGATCAAAAAGACTTGGCTGACCAAGCGCGCAAACTGTGTGCGCAAGGCATTCCAGTGATTATTAGCAATCACGACACCGAATTTACCCAAGAAATATATGCTGTAGCAACCATTAGCCGTTTTAAGGTGCAGCGTTTTATTTCCAGTAAAGCCAGCCAACGCGCCAAAGCCGCCGAGTTGTTGGCAGTTTTTTCTTAATAGGACTTACGCAAAAAAGACAAATAATTTCACATCATGAAAATTAACCCGGCAAATTTTTATTTATTCGTTCGCTAACTTGTTGAAGTTAAAAGAAAAATTAATTTATTAACTATTAATACTTCATATAGTTTGCGTAAGTCCTATTTAAATAGATTTGCATCTGTTTTTAGCAATGTCAATTTTCTGCGCTTTTTGATGCATGGCTCCTCCCAAGGTTCATTGCCAATTTGCAAGCCTAACGTAACCCTTGAACCTATTCACCACCATGTCCTACCACGACCTGCGCGACTTTATGGCCCAGCTGGAGCAATCGGGCGAGCTGCGCCGCATCAGTCAGCCGGTCTCGCCGCACTTGGAGATGACGGCGCTGTGCGACCGCGTGCTGCGCGCGGGCGGTCCGGCGCTGCTGTTTGAGCACCCCAGCGGCTACACCATGCCGGTGCTGGGCAACCTGTTTGGCACGCCCGAGCGCGTGGCGCGGGCCATGGGCGTGGACAGCATTGCCGGTCTGCGCCCGTTTGGCGAACTGCTGGCCACGCTGAAAGAGCCCGCGCCGCCCAAAGGCT
>CAIRYF010000177.1 GCA_903882725.1 uncultured Simplicispira sp. | reverse complement strand
TTCATGCTGCGCGATCAGCGCCGCTATGCCTCTGCCACCCAGTCATCGGCGCATTTGCCGGCGTATACCAAAGCGCCTTGACGTTGAGCGGCCTGTTGGGTTGGGTACAACCCAACCTACGGAATTCATGCTGTTTTTGGCCTCTAGCCCTTTAAACACAAGCGCTAGCAGCTATTGATTTTGATGCGCTGCATTTGTAGGCGCAATCTGGTGCTGCCAATAGCGCCGCTGCTGCTCACGCTCACACCGCACCTGCGCCGGTTGGCTGGACTGCCAGGTTGCCGCACCGCAGTGGGCCGAATCCCAGACGGGGATGCCGCGCTCGTGGTAGCGCTGCAATACTTGCGCCGCCGGATGGCCAAAGCGGCTGCGGTAGGCCGCTTGCACCAGTGCCACACGCGGCTGCACCGCGTCCAAAAACGCAGCGCTGGAGGAGGTTTTGCTGCCGTGGTGCGGCACCAACAGCACATCGGCAGCGATAGGCGTTTGGCGCTCTAGCAGCGCCAGCTCTTGTGGCTTTTCAATATCGCCAACCAACAGCGCTACCGCGCCTTGGGCGCTGGCAATGCGCAGTACGCAACTTTGGGTGTTGGGGTTGCGTGCCCGCTTGCCACTTTCTACGTCACCGGGCAAGGGGTGCAGCACAGCAAAGTCCACGCCGTCCCATGTCCACTGCTGACCGGCCATGCATGGCAACACAGCGCGCAGCGTTTGCAAAGGGTGATCGTTTTCCATCGATCCCATCAACTGCGCCTGTGGCTGTTGGGCCAGCACCGCTACTGCGCCGCCGGTGTGGTCGCTGTCGCGGTGACTGAGCAGCAGCACATCGACGCGCTCGTCCAGCGCCCGCAACAGCGGCACCAGCACGCGGCCCCCAGCGTCGCTGTGGGCGCTGTAGCGCGGCCCGGTGTCGTACAACAGCGCGTGCGCGGCGGTGCGCACCAGCACCGCATTGCCCTGGCCGACGTCGGCGGCCAGCAGCTCAAACTGCCCCGGCGCTGGACGCGGCGCTTGCCACAGCAACACCGGCAGCAGCAGCGGCAAACCCAAACAGCGCACCGGCCACGGCAGACGCAGCGCCAGTAAAACGCCCCCGGCCACGCCCGCCACCCCGGCCCACAACGGTGCCACTGCCACCCAAACGCTGGCCAACGCCAGCGCGGCCAGCCACTGCAACAGCGCACTCAAACCCCACACCGCCCAGCCAGCCAACTGCCACAGCGGCGGCCACAGCACGCCAGCAAACGCCAGCGGCGTGACCACCAGCGTCACCCACGGAATCGCCAGCAAATTGGCCAGCAGGCCAACCAGAGACACCTGTCCAAACAACAGCAGCGTCAGCGGCGTCAGCGCCAGCGTCACCACGCCTTGCTCGTGCAATAAAGAGACAAATCGGCCTTTAGCCCCCGTCCCTTCTGCGCCATTAGCTCCTTTATCAGTAGCAAACAACACGGCAACGGCAACAAAACTAAGCCAGAACCCCGCCTGCCACAAGGCCCATGGGTCGGGCAGCAGCACCACCGCGCAGGTCAGCAGCCAAGCGTGCGGCCATGGCCATCGCCGCCCGCTCAGGCGCAACAGCGCCACCGTGGTCAGCATGGCCACGGTGCGCTGCGCCGGCACGCCCCAGCCGCTAAACAGCGCATATGCCGCCGCCAACAACACCCCACCCACCAGCGCCGCCGACGGTGCCGGCCAGCGCAAACACAGCCGCGCCGAGCGCTGCCACAGCCAGCGCACCAGCAGCGCTGCCACCCAGGCAAACAACGTGATGTGCAGCCCCGAAATGCTCATCAAGTGCGAACCACCGGTGGCGCGAAACACCTCCCAATCGCTGCGGTCGATGGCGCGCTGGTCGCCCGTCACCAAGGCTGCCACCACGCCCGCCGTGCGTACGGCGCTGGCGTCGGTCGGGTCGCTGGCCAGCCGGGCAAAAATGGCATCGCGCACCGACTGGCGTGCTTGCTCGATGGGGTAGCGCCACGTCGCGGCCAAGCGCTGGGGCGGCGCGTCTTTGGCCCCGGTGCGCACATAACCGACGCCTTGCACGCCTTGTGTCCACAACCACAGCTCATAGTCAAAACCGTGCGGATTGCGCTCGCCGTGCGGCGCTTTCAGGCGCACTGTCAATTGCCAGCGCTCGCCCGCTTGCAGTGCGGGCACGCTGGCGGGTTGTTGGCCAGAGGTGTGGGCGTCGGCGTACCAGCCCACATCAATCAGCGCGGGCAACTGCACCGCTGCGCCATCGAGCTGCGCCGCTTCGACCGCCAAGCGCAGCCGCACGCCGCCGTCTATCGGCTGCGGCATAGTGGCAATCACCCCAGTGGCGCGCAGATCGCGCCCCTCCAGCGCCGGGTTCAGTGCCTGCGCGGCAAAATCATTGGCGCGCAGGCCGGATACGGCAAATAACACGCTGGCCGCTGCCAGTGCTGCGGTGGGTGCTATCAATTTATGTGATCGACCAGCCCACCACAACATACCCAGCGCCACCGCGCCCGACAATCCGATAAGCGCATACACCAGCAGCGACCACAGCGCTGGCTGGCGCACTTGCAGCGCCGTGCCCAGCAGCGCGCCCAGTAGCAGCGGCGTCAAAACCGGTGTGGGCGCAGGTGCAGGCAGGGATGCGGGCGAAGATGTGGCAGCGGCCAGTGGGTGCATAGCGCTGATGCTAAAGGCCCGCACTGGCGTTGTGCGCCGCTGTATAAAGCGCAGCTGTCTATTTATTTACCCACAAGAAAGACCCTATGAGCGTTTACGACAAACTCACCGCCCTGAACATCACCCTGCCACCCGTGTCAGTGCCCGCTGCGGCCTACTTGCCCTATGTGCAAACGGGCAATTTGGTGTTTTTAAGCGGCCACATTGCGCGCCAAGACGGCAAGCCCTGGGTGGGCCAACTGGGCCGCACCATGGGCACCGAGGATGGCAAAGCAGCGGCGCGTGCCATCGCCATCGACCTGATGGGCACGCTGCAAGCGGCTACCGGCGGCGATTTGAACCGCGTGGTGCGCATCGTCAAACTGATGGGTTTGGTCAACTCGACGGGCGACTACACAGAACACCACTTGGTGATCAACGGTGCCAGTGAGTTGCTGGCCGACATCTTTGGCGAGCGCGGCACGCACGCGCGCAGCGCTTTTGGTGTGGCGCAAATTCCTTTGGGGGCGTGCGTGGAAATTGAGCTGATTGCCGAGTTGCGTTAACTCCGCGTTAACTCCGCGTTAATTCCATTTTTATGATCGACACACAAGACATCACCGGCCTGGTGCTCGCTGGCGGGCGTGGTGTACGCATGGGCGGCGTCGACAAAGGGCTGCAAAATTTTCATGGTGTGCCGCTGGCGCAGCACGCGTTGGCCAGATTGCAGCCGCAGGTGGGCACCTTGCTACTCAATGCCAACCGCAATGCGGCCATCTACGCTGCGTTGGGCACCCTTTATGGCGCGCCGGTGTGGCCCGATGGGCTTACCGACAGCACGGACAGCACCGACAGCACCAATTACGCCGGGCCATTGGCGGGTTTTTTAACAGGACTCAAACACTGTCGCACGCCATGGCTGCTGACGGTGCCGTGCGACACCCCTTTATTTCCGCGCGATCTGGCCGCGCGTTTGGCGGCAGCTGTTGTGCGCGATGGCAGCGACATGGCCATGGCCACGGCCAGCACTGCGCAAGATGACGCTGCCAGTGCGCCTTGCAGCAACGCCTGCACACGCCTGCGCCCGCAGCCGGTGTTTAGTTTGCTGCGGGCAAATCTGCTGCAAAATCTGCAGCACTTTACCCAAGGCGGTGGCCGCAAGATACAGGCTTGGGCCATGCAGCAGCGTTGCTCTTTGGTGGCGTTTGACCACCCCGGCGACGATGCGCGCTCTTTTTTCAACACCAACACGCTGGCACAACTGCAGCAATTAGAGCAATCGGAGCCATCGGCATGACCCTCCTGCACGCCGCCCCTCAGTCCCCCACTTTGGCCGATTTAGCAGCGGCCCTGCCCTGCGATCCACACCAACTGCGCACCGACCAAGTGGCAGCGTTGCTGGCGCAATATGTCCAACCACTGGCCGAAAGCGAAGACGTCGGCATTTTTGACGCCTTGGGCCGGGTGCTGGCGCACGATGTGATCTCCCCCCTGAGCGTACCGCCCCACGACAACTCGGCCATGGACGGCTACGCCTTGGCTGGCAGCGCGCTGGTTGCTGGTGCGCCACTGACGCTGCGCGTGGTCGGCACGGTGCTGGCCGGTGCGACCTGGGCCAGCGCCATCAACGCAGGCGAGTGCCTCAAAATCATGACCGGCGCTGCCATGCCGACGGGGCTAGATACCGTGGTGCCACAAGAGCTGACCCACACCGACACGCCCGGCACCAGCACCGGCACCATCACCATCGCCGCCAACACACTGCGCCCCGGCGATAACTGCCGCCACCAAGGCGAAGACCTGATGCAAGGCAGCGTGGCCTTGCACCAAGGCGCGCTACTGACGCCGCCAGCACTGGGGCTGATGGCCAGCTTGGGGCTGTCCAGCGTGTCGGTGGTGCGGCGCCTGCGGGTGGCGTATTTTTCGACCGGCAACGAAATTTTGAGCGTCGGCGAGCCGCCACGCGCTGGTGCGGTGTATGACAGCAACCGCTACACCTTGTTTGGCCTGCTCACGCGCTTGGGTGTGCAAGTTATCGACCTGGGTGTGGTGCCCGATAGCCCGGCGCAACTGCAAGCGGCCTTGCTGCAGGCAGCGCAACAGGCAGATGTCATTTTGACCAGCGGCGGTGCCAGCGCTGGCGAAGCCGACCACCTGCGCAGCACCCTGCAAGAATTGGGCGACGCTGCCTTTTGGCGCATTCATATGCGCCCGGGCCGTCCACTGGCGGTGGGTCGCATTGATCACCACAAAATAATGGTCAAAATAGGCTCTAGCCCTTGTGCATCAAGCGCTAGTAGCTATCAAAAAAATAGTTTATTAACCACGCACCGCCCACTGGTGT
>CAIRYF010000176.1 GCA_903882725.1 uncultured Simplicispira sp. | reverse complement strand
CGCTGCCAAGCGCGGAAACAGCGCCACCTCGGTGCGGCTGATTTTGCCGTCACCATTAAAGTCCAGTAGCTTAAAGTCTCGCATGGCTTTGATTTCGCCCTTGCTCAGGGGCGCGCCGTCGGGGCCGACGGGACTGGCGGGGGCCGCCTGTTGGGCATTGGCCAAAGCACCGGCCCCCAGCAGCCACACAGCGCAAATAAAGCGTAAAAATTGCATTTGAAATTCCTTGGCCCACAGCGGGCCGCTCACGTGAGTGTCACACGGGCGCCACGGCGGCTTGGTTGGCAATGCCGCTGCTGACATGGCCCGAGGGCACGTGTACGGCGGCGGCGCTGACATGGCCGGTTTGGTCGTCAAAGAAAAAATCGGGCTCAAATTCGCGCAAAAACTCCCCCTTGGGCAGGCCGCCGAGAAACATCGCCTCATCGACCGCAATGTGCCAGCTCATCAGTGTTTGCAAGGCACGCTCGTGCGCTGGCGCGCCGCGCGCCGTCACCAGTGCGGTGCGAATGCGCATCTCGGGCGCATCTTGGTGCTGGCTGTGCTGCAAACGGTGCAAAGCCGTTAAGAACGGCTTGAACGGGCCGGCGGGCAAAGGTTGCAGGGCTTTTTCGCGCTCGTGTGCTTGAAAGGCATCCAGCCCAGCCGATTGGTAAACCCGCTCGGCCTCGTCCGAGAACAACACCGCGTCGCCGTCAAAGGCAATGCGCACCTCGTGCGGATGCAAGGCGCTGGCCTGCGCCGACTGCGTGGCCACGCGCGCCGCCGGAAAACCCATGGCCAGCGCCTCATTCACATCGGCCGCATTGGCCGACAAAAACAAATGCGCGCCCAGCGGACGCAAATAGCGAAACGGTGCCGCGCCTTGCGTGAACACGCCGCGCTGCACGCTGGCCAAACCGTGCGCCTGCGCCGAGCGAAACACCCGCATTCCGCTGACCGGATCGTTGCGTGAGAGCACTACCACCTGCACGCGCTGGTGCTCGGGCGTGTTAAAGGCCAACAGCTTTTTGACCAGCGAAAACGCCACACCGGGGCGCGCTGGCAGCTCCAGCCTTTCCAGTTGCAACTGCATATAGTCCGAAGCTTGGCCAGAGTCGAACAGCTGGTTTTCTTCTTCAAAATCAAACAGCGCGCGCGACGAAATTGCTACCACCAGCTTGCCGGGCGCGGCGGCGGCAGGGTGTTCAGTGAGCGCGGTCGGGTCAGTCATGGTGGAAAACCTGTGCTTTTATTTCACAAACTGGTTGAGTTGGATGATGGGCAGCAGCACCGCCAGCACGATCAGCATCACCACCAAGCCCATGGCGACGATCAACAGCGGCTCCAAGATGGTGGCCAGTTGCAGGGCGCGCCGCTGCACCTCGGTCGATAGCTGCACGGCGGCGCGTTGCAGCATTACGGGCAACTGGCCGGTTTGCTCGCCCAGGCGCGCAAACATTGCCAGCAGTCCCGGAAAGCGCTTCTTTTGCGCCAGCGCCGAAGCCAGCGGCGCGCCCTCGCGCACCAGCACCAGCGCGTCCAGGGCGTCGGCGCGCATGGCGCGGTTGTTCAGGGTTTCGGCGGCGGCTTGCAGCGCTTTCAAAATCGGCACACCCGCGCCGGCCAGCATCGCCAAGGTGCTGGCAAAGCGCGCTGCGTTGTAGCCGCGCGCCAGTTTGCCAACGATGGGCACGTTCAGCCAAGCGGCATCAAATTTTTGGCGAAATACCTCTCTAGCCAAGGCCCAGCGTGTGGTTATAGCTATCAAAAACAAAGCACCCAGCAGCGCCAGCCCAAAGCTGCGGACAAAGTCACTCAGCGCCAGCATCGCCACCGTCAAAAACGGCAGAGCGCGTTTGCTGCCAGCAAACACGCTGGCCACCTGCGGCACCACGTAGCCGACCAAAAACAGCACGATAACTATCGCCACCAGCGTGACGATGGCCGGGTACAGCGCTGCGCCAATCAGCTTGGCTTTGAGCGCTTGGCGCTCCTCCAAGTCGTCGGCCAACCTCTCTAGCACCAAGCCCAAACTGCCGCTGTGCTCGCCCGCACCAATCACCGCGCAGTAAATGTCAGAAAACTCGCGCGGATGCTGCGCCAGCGCCCGGGCAAAGGTCGATCCGGCGTTGACCTCGGCGCGCAGCACCGCCACCAAATGGCGCTGGCGCTGGTCGTCGGCCTCGTCGGCCAGCGCCGTCAGGGCGCGCTCTAGCGGCAGGCCTGACGACACCAACCCAGCGACTTGGCGCGTCCAAATCGCCAGCCCGGTGGCGTTGAACACCGGGCGCGTGAACAGGTTGTGCCCCAAGGCACCGGCGCTGCCGGGCGCGGCATCGGGGCCAACCAGCGTCACTGCCAGCGGCACGAGCGCCTGTGCGCGCAACTGGCTGCGCGCAGCCTTGGCGGTGTCGGCCTCCAGCATCCCCTTGCGGGTTTGGCCTTGGGCATCGAGGGCTTCAAAAGAAAAGGCGGGCATGGAGCGTGGGAGAGCCTAGGGCAGTAGGCGCAGGGAGCAAAAACAGGGCTTGATAGTAGCTTTTACCCAAAATAAGGGGAAAATATGCCTCTGGCCCTTATGTGTAAAGCGCTGATAGCTATTATTTTCATAGTGCAATGTCCGATAACGTCGATCAACATCGATCAAAATAGCCCCCTGCGGCAGTGACCCGCTGCAACGCCTCAACAGCAGCCCGCTATTTCAACATTG
>CAIRYF010000175.1 GCA_903882725.1 uncultured Simplicispira sp. | reverse complement strand
GTGGCGGCTGATGCCTTGTTCTTGCAACTGGCGCTCGACCACGATTTGCGTGGCGATGCCCGCGTGGTCGGTGCCGGGAATCCAGACGGTGTTGTCGCCCTTCATGCGGTGGTAGCGCGTCAGGCTGTCCATGATGGTTTGGTTGAACGCGTGCCCCATGTGCAGCGTGCCGGTGACGTTGGGCGGGGGCAGTTGCACGGCAAACGACGCGGCGTCCTGCTGCGCCACGCCGGTGCCACGCACGCCTGCGCCGCCGTAGCCGCGCTTTTCCCACTCTGGCCCCCAGTGGGCCTCCAACGCGGCGGGTTCAAACGATTTGGACAGGCTGGCAAGGCCGGGTTGGGCAGGGGAGTCGCTCATGGGATAGGTCAGTGCAAATGAAAACGGCATCCCAAAGGATGCCGTAGTGTTGGACGAGGGCGGGATGCGCCGATTTTAGCGGGCGGTATTTACTGCTTGACAGCTTCGATTTGCACCACCAAGCGCACGTTTTTGGCAAAGCCCCAGTCGATGCCGTAGTTCATGCCCCATTGGGTGCGGTCGATAGTGGCTTCAAAGTCGCCGCCGCAGACTTCGCGCTTGAGCATCGGGCTTTGGTAGCAATTGAACTGGTGGGCCTTGAGGGTGATGGGTGCAGTTTTGCCCAGCAGCGTCAGCTGACCAGTCACTTCGCTGACCTTGTCGCCGTTGAAGGTGAACTTGTCAGAGACAAATTGAATGCTTGGGTGTTGGGCTGCATTGAACAGGTCGGCGCTTTGCAGGTGTTTATCAAACGTGGGCGTGCCAGAGTTGATCGACGCAACGTCAAACTGGATATTGACCTTGCCAGTTTTGCCTGCGGCGTCAAATTGCACGCTGCCTTGTTTTTTGTCCAAGCGCACGCGGTTGACAGAGGCACCAAAGTGGCTGATTTCAAACGTCACAAAGGTGTGTGTGGGGTCGATGGCGTACTCGCTGGGTGCAGCGTGGGCTGCACCAGCCAGCAAGGCAGCCGCAGCAAAAGCGAAAGAAGAAAGGCGCATGAAGAAGACTCCGGTAACAGGTTAGGGTGAGGGTTAAAAAGAAGAATGGCTTAGAGCTTGCCAACGCCAGTCAGCGCCAGCTTGAATTTGATTTGCACATCGTTGGCCACCATCGAGGTGTCGGCCCATTCGTTCTCACCAATTTTGTAAGTTAGGCGCTGAATGGTCAGCGTGCCGGTGGCGGTGGTGTTGGCACCGTTTTGCACCAAGGTGACCGGCGCAATCACGTCGCGCGCAGTGCCTTTGATGCTCAGTTTGCCTGCCACTTCGTATTTTCCGCCGCCCAGCGCCTTGATGCTGCTGGACTGAAAAATAGCCTGCGGAAATTGAGGCACGTTAAACCATGTGGCCTTGGGCATTTCGGCATCGGTCTCGGGGGCACCAAAGCTGGCGCTGGCCGTATCAACCTTCAACGTGACGTTGCTGCTGGCCAGTTGCGCTGGGTTGAAGCTGATTTGGGCGTCAAATTTTTTGAAGCGCCCTTCCAGCGGCACCCCCATTTGGCGGGTGACAAAGCTGATTTGGCTGTCTGCTGGCAGCAGCTTTTGCTGCGCCAAGGCGGGCGAAATGCCCAGCAAAGAGGCGCTGGTCAGCAGCAAGGCAGAGACAATGGACGAAGTTTTCATGGGTGCTTTCAAAAAATGGAGCAGTTCAATGTGCCGGGCAATGTTAAGAGCGCAGCCACGGCGCTAAATAGTCCAACAAAAACGCCTGCGCCTGCCGAAAATGGCCGCAGCCGATAAACGGCAGCGGCGGGCGCAGCGCTGACAGCGGCGAGGGGTGGTTGGCGCACAGCACCAGGTGACCACTGTCAGTCGGGATCAGCGCCCGCTTGGCCTGCGCGTGCGCGCCCCAGAGCATAAAAACCACCGGCTGCGTGTTGTCTGCACCGTTGGCATGGGCAACATGGCGCAGCACGGCATCGGTCAGCAGCTCCCAGCCTTGGCCGGCGTGGCTGGCGGGCTGGCCTTCTTCCACCGTCAGGCAGGTGTTGAGCAGCAATACGCCCTGCTGCGCCCACGCTTCTAAACTGCCGCCCAGTTGCGGCAACGGTTGCAGCAACGGTGGCGGCCCGGTGCCCACATCCCGCTCAATTTCTTTGAAGATGTTGCGCAGCGAGGGCGGTACGCGCACGCCGGGCGCGACCGAAAACGCCAGCCCGTGCGCTTGGCCTCGGCCATGGTAGGGGTCTTGGCCGAGGATGACGATGCGCACCGCCTCGGGCGGCGTCAGCAGCAAAGCGCGCAGCGGTTGCGGCGGAAAAATCACCGCGCCCGCAGCCAAACGCGCCTGCAAAAACGCCAACAGCTTGCGCCCGCCAGCGCTGGCAAAAAAGCCGTCCACCAGCGCTTGCCAGCCCGGTGCCACCGGCCAGTGGCGCGGGTCGGCGCACTGCAACTGGCTGGCGTCGGCACTATCGGCGCTGGCAGTAGAAAACAGGTCTTTTGTAGTCAAATCGGCCTCTAGCCCTTATGTTTCGTGCGCTTATAGCTATTATTTTTGATGAATTAAGCGGTCAGCCAAACAACTGCGCCAGCGCCAAACCAGGGTCGTCAGCGCGCATAAAAGTCTCGCCGACCAAGAAGGCGTGGACGCCAGCGGCGCGCATTTGCTGCACGTCTGGCGGGGCCACAATGCCGGACTCGGTGATCAGCAAACGGTTGTCGGGCACGTCTTTCAGCAAATCAAGCGTGGTTTGCAGGTTGACCTCAAAGGTGCGCAGGTTGCGGTTGTTGATGCCGATCAGCTCGGTCTTGAGTTGCAGGGCGCGCTCCAGTTCAGCGCCGTCATGCACTTCGACCAGCACCGCCATGTCCAGGCTGCGGGCAATGGCTTCAAAGTCGTGCAGTTGCGCATCGTCCAAGCAGGCGGCAATCAACAGCACCGCGTCAGCGCCCATGGCGCGCGATGCGTAGATTTGGTAGGCATCGACCATGAAGTCTTTGCGCAGCACCGGCAGTTGGCAGCTGGCGCGCGCTTGCTTCAAGTCATCGACGCTGCCCTGAAAAAACTGCTTGTCGGTCAGCACCGACAGGCAGGCGGCGCTGGTCTGGCCGTCGCCATCGGCGTAGCTTTGGGCGATGTCGGCGGGCTCAAAATTGGCGCGGATCACGCCTTTGCTGGGGCTGGCTTTTTTGATTTCGGCAATCACCGCTGCTTGTTGGTGGGCTATTTTTGAGCGCAAAGCGCCAACAAAATCGCGCGTCAGCACGCGGCTTTCGGCGTCGGCGCGCATGGTGGCAAAGGACAGGCGTTTTTGCGCCGCAGCCACTTCTTCGTGCTTGACGGCCACGATTTTTTTCAGGATGTCGCTCATAAATTTTGGGGTTTCTCAGGTTCGCCAGAGGCTGTCTTGGAGGGCGCAGAAGATGACGGCGAAGGGTGCTGCTCGTCCAGGGGCGGCGAGCGCAGGGTGCGGCGCAAGGCCACGGCAAAGACCACCAAACCGCCCATCAGTACGGCCACTACGGCCAGCCAAGCCCACGTGCCGGGGTAATTCAACAACTCTGTCACATTCATATTTAGGCTCCTTGTAGTTGTCCTTGGGCCAGCGCTTGGCTGTGGGCCACCAGTTGATCGAGTTTGGCGCGTGCCGCGCCCGAGCTCAGTGCTTGGCGCGCGCGCGCCAAGCCGTCGGCTATCGAGTTGGCCACGCCAGCGGCGTACAGCGCAGCACCGGCGTTCAGCGCAACGATGTCGCTGGCCGGGCCGCTCGCGCCGTCCAGTACCGCCAACAGCAGCGCGCGCGATTCTTGCGGCGTTTCGACCTTGAAGGCGCGGTTGCTGGCCATGCCCAGGCCAAAGTCTTCGGGGTGAATTTCGTATTCGGTGACTTGGCCGTTTTTCAGCTCACCGACCAGTGTGGTCGCGCCCAAGCTGATTTCGTCCATGCCGTCACGGCCATAGACCACCAGCGCGTGCTCGGCACCCAGGCGCTGCAAGGCGCGCACTTGGATACCGACCAAATCGGGGTGGAACACGCCCATCAAAATGTTGGGCGCGCCAGCCGGGTTGGTCAGCGGGCCAAGGATGTTGAACAGCGTGCGCACCCCCAGCTCTTTGCGCACCGGAGCGACGTTTTTCATGGCCGGGTGGTGGTTGGGCGCAAACATAAAGCCAATGCCAACGTCGGTAATGCACTGCGCAATCGCGGCAGGCGTGAGGTTGATGTGGATGCCCAGCGCTTCCATCACATCGGCGCTGCCAGATTTGCTCGATACGCTGCGCCCGCCGTGCTTGGCGGTTTTAGCGCCTGCCGCCGCAGCGACAAACATGGCGCAGGTGGAGATGTTGAAGGTGTTGGCCCCGTCGCCACCGGTGCCGACGATATCGACCAAGTGCTGGGCGTTGTGTACCTGCACTTTGGTGGAGAACTCGCGCATCACCTGCGCGGCGGCGGTGATTTCGCCAATGGTTTCTTTCTTGACGCGCAGGCCGGTAATGATGGCGGCGGTCATCACCGGCGAGAGTTCGCCCTGCATGATCATGCGCATCAGGTGCAGCATTTCGTCATGGAAAATTTCGCGGTGTTCGACGGTGCGCTGTAGCGCTTCTTGCGGGGTGATGGACATGGGCAAAAGAAGAAAAAGCAGGAACAGAAGAAAAAACGCTGGCGGTTTAGGTTTAGGCGGTGACGCCCCACCACGCCAACGCCGCCGCACCCAAGATGCCGATGGCTATCAGCAGCGCCTTGAGCACGTTGGGCGCTTGCCCGCTGGCTGACGACGGTGCAGCGCTGGAGCTGGCGCAACTGGACTGGCCGCCACCGCAGCCGCCGGAGCTGCAACCGCCTTGGTTCTGGCTTTGGGCTTTGGCTTGGCTCGGGTGTTGGTTGGCCGCCAACTGGGCCTGCACTTGGCGCTTGCGCTCTAACAACGGGGCCAGCTCTTGAGCGCTTAAAACGTTGGCGGGGTCGATGGTGTTGAGGGAATTCGCAGTGGTCATGCTGTGCTCGCTTTCAGAAAAGAAAACCGATGGCTGGACAAGCCAAACGCTTTTATTAAGCCGCACCCTGTGCCAAAAAGTTGCGCAGCATCGCATGGCCATGCTCGGTGAGGATGCTTTCGGGGTGAAACTGCACGCCCTCAATCGCCAGCGTTGTGTGGCGCACGCCCATGATTTCGCCGTCTTCCGTCCACGCCGTCACTTCCAGCACGTCGGGGCAGCTGGCGCGCTCAATGGCCAGCGAGTGGTAGCGGTTGACCGTGAACTGTGCGGGCAGACCGGCAAATACGCCTTGCTGGGTGGTGGTGATGGTGCTGGTTTTGCCGTGCATCAGCTGCTGCGCGCGCACGATGGTGCCGCCAAACGCTGCGCCAATGCTTTGGTGGCCCAAGCACACGCCCAAAATCGGTAGCTTGCCAGCAAAGTGCTGGATCGCCGCAACCGAGATGCCCGCTTCTGCCGGTGAGCACGGGCCGGGGGAGATGACGAGGCGGTCTAACTGGCCCGCTTGCAACAGCGCATCGATCTCGGCCACGGTGATCTCGTCGTTGCGTGCCACGGTGACGTTGGCACCCAACTCGCCAAAGTATTGGACGATGTTGTAGGTAAAGCTGTCGTAGTTGTCGATCATCAAAAGCTTCATGGCGTCAACTCCGGTGGTGTGGCGGTGTGCCCGCGCAGGCGCGCAAATTCGCGGTGCTCGTAGGCGATATAGGCTTCCATCATGCTGCGGTAAATGGCCTCCAGCACGTCGGGTGTGCCGCCTTCGGTTGCGGTGCGTGTGCGCACGCGAGCGACGATGGCTTCGATGCGATCTTCATCGCGCACTTGGGTGGCGTCTTTTTTGATGCGAGCGGCTTGGGTCATGTAGCCGCCGCGCTGCACCAGCAGCGGCACTAGCACGTCGTCCAGTGCATCAATGTGCCGGCGCACGTCTTCCATCGTGGTGCAGTGCTGTACGTTGTCGATCGCGCGGGTCGTCGTTCCCATCATTCCAGTCCTTCTTCTACAAGTTCAGCGGCGCGCAGCAGGGCGCGGGCTTTGTGTTCGGTTTCTTTCCATTCCAGCTCGGGGACGGAGTCAGCAACGACGCCAGCAGCGGCCTGCACATACAGCTGGCCGTCTTTGACTATTGCCGTGCGAATCGCAATCGCCAAGTCCATGTCGCCGGCGTAGCTCAAATAACCGACTGCGCCGCCGTACAGGCCGCGCTTGGTCGGCTCCAACTGGTCAATCACTTCCATGGCATGGACTTTGGGTGCGCCGGTCAGCGTGCCAGCGGGGAAGGTGGCTTTGAGCACGTCCATGCTGCTCATGCCGTCCAGCAACAGCCCTTCGACGTTGCTGACGATGTGCATTACGTGGCTGTAGCGTTCGACGCAAAAAGCTTCGGTCACTTTGACGCTGCCAATTTTGGCGATGCGGCCAATGTCGTTGCGCGCCAAGTCAATCAGCATGACGTGCTCGGCGCGCTCTTTCGGGTCGGCCACCAGTTCGGCCTCGGCGGCTTTGTCCAACTCGGGCGTCGCGCCGCGTGGGCGCGTGCCAGCCAGTGGGCGGATAGTGACTTTTTGCCCCTCGGGCGTGCTTTCTTGGCGCACCAAAATCTCGGGGCTGGCCCCCACCACGTGGCTGTCACCAAAGTGGTAGTAATACATATACGGGCTGGGGTTGAGCGAGCGCAGCGCGCGGTACAGCGACAGGGGCGATTCGGTATAGCGCTTGTGGATACGCTGGCCGACCTGCACTTGCATAAAGTCGCCGCCAGCAATCAGCTCTTTGGCCTGCTCGACGGCGGCGATGTAATCCTGCTTGGCAAAGTCGCGCTGCGCTGGGTAGCTTTGCGTGGCCTGCACCTGCGGCGCGCTGACTGAATATTTGAGCTGCTCGCGCAATTCGCGCAGGCGTTTTTTGGCGTTGCTGTAGGCCTCGGGGCGTACTGGGTCAGCGTAGACGATGAGGTACAGCTTGCCCGACAGGTTGTCGATGACGGCCAGCTCTTCGCACTGCAACAGCAAGATGTCGGGCATATTGAGCGTATCGGGCGGGCACGAGTGCTCTAATTTTTTCTCGATGTGGCGCACCGCGTCGTAGCCAAAGTAGCCCGCCAGTCCGCCGCAAAAGCGCGGCAGGCCGGGGCGCAGCGCCACTTTGAAGCGCTTTTGGTAGTGAGCAACAAAGTCCAG
>CAIRYF010000174.1 GCA_903882725.1 uncultured Simplicispira sp. | reverse complement strand
GCAGCGCGTGAGTTCGATCACTAACTGGACAAGTGAATACGACGTTCTCGATAAGGTGGCCACATTCCAGCATCGTACCTCCGTCTTCGCGACCAATGATGTCCGCTTGATCGCCGTCGCCAGCACGCCGACCGTCATGAAGGTAAGCTCCCCGGATTCCACGATCGCCATACCGCTGCACGGCAGCTTGCAGGCTTGGGTGGGTAATCGACAATTCAAGGTTGAAAGCCCTGGCAGAGGCCGCGCTTGTACTGGCGCACCACCTTGTCCGCACCCCAACTACCACTAGTCAAATGTAAACACATGGTTATTCAAGCGACACCTCTCGCATCCCCGCCGGATGGCGCGCCTGACGGCTGGAAAGCTGTGGGTGCATCCTTGATTGCACTGATGCTCGGCTACAGCACGTTTGTGGGCATCACCTTTGGTCTATTTTTGCGGCCGCTGTCAGCGACATTTGGCTGGTCTCGAACGGAAATATCCGTCGGCTTCAGCATTGCGTCCGGCCTCATGATGTTTTTAGCACCGATAGCGGGCATGGCCATTGATCGCTTTGGCGCGCGCCGCATTATTTTGCCGGCCGCTATTGCATTGGGGCTCGTTGTCAGTTCAATGTCGCTGCTCAGCGACCAGCTTGTGCATTTTTATGTGATGTACGCACTGGTGGCCATCACGGGCATGGGTACCTTGCCCGCCGGCTACACCCACATTGTTGTCCAATGGTTCACTGCCAAACGTGGGCTTGCACTGGGCGTTGCCATGAGCGGTGTCGGTGTGGGTGCCGTGGTGATGCCACTCCTGCTCAATTACATGATTACCCATCATGGCTGGCGCAGCGCCTACCTGATGTTCGGTGCGCTGGTCTGTTGCATTAGCGTCCCGGTAATTATTTTATGGGTTCGTGAGCCAGCAAAAACTAGGCAAGCCAGCCACCATGTGAGCAACGACACAAACAAGCCGTCCAGCCAGCCATCAACGCCGTCCACCCAACGTTTCTTTAGCTACATCCTGCACCCCGAGCAAAGGCGTCTTGTCGTTTTTTTATTTAGTGCTTTTGCCTTGCTGGGGCTCGCTTCCGGCGGGCTGCTCGCCCACCTTGTGGCACTTTTTGTTGATCAAGGCCTGCTGCCGTCTCAGGCATCGCTACTGATGTCTTTGCTGGGTGTGTCGCTCATCGTGGGGCGCATTGGCTTTGGTAAGTTACTCGACCGATTTTTTGCGCCCCATCTTATTTTTTTGACCCTGCTGGGGTTTGCTGCGGGGATCGTTGCACTACTGTTATCGACCAACCATTACGCCTATGCCGCCTCTGTGGTGGTGATCGGGATGGGGCTGGGCGCAGAGTTCGACTTCATGGCTTATCTGGCCAGCCGTTACTTCTCTCTCGCGGCGTTTGGCGCTGTGTCCGGGCTGATGTATTCCGCCTTTCAGGCCGGTGCCATGGTGGGCCCGCTGGTGATGGGTTATTCCTACGACACCAGTAAAAATTACACGGCCGGCTTGATCACGTTGGCTATCGGCGTAGTGATTGCCGCAATAGTCATGTTGAAGTTGGGCCCTTATCGCGAGCCATGTGCGCAACGCGCTGATTGACGTCGACTAATCAACGCCGGCTGATCGCGCGCAGTAGCGTAACCGATGGCGACTCACCAAATCGTTCGCGGTAATAGCGGGCAAACAAGCTCAGATTATTGAAGCCGAACTCAAGTGCTACCTGGGTGACGGTGGTGACTTTGACGCCAGACCGTAAGCTGGATCGCGCCAGCTCAAGCCGATGCTGGCGTACCCAGTCCATGGGCGAACAATCAAAACGTCGGCGAAACGCATATTGCAAACTGCGCCCAGATAGCCCGCTGATTTGTTCCAGCTCGGTGGCGGTGATGGGGCGCTCGCTATGTGCTTCTATGTAGGCGCATACGCGATCCAGCACGCGGTTCTCTTTGGATGAGCTGCCCGGCGCTTGCCGGCTGTCTGCCAGAAACAGCTCAGGTGCCAGCAGGCTGACGACACTGCGCTTAAGCACATCATCCATGCCCAGCATGGCCAGCGCTTTGGGGTTGTGAAACAGGCCATCCACTGTGCGCCAATGATTGCGGAACAAGGTGTCGAACGAGGTATTGCCGGCCTTGAGTGAGAGCGCTCTGTCTTCGCTAAGGCGCAGCGCATCGGCAGAACACTCGTTGCCTGGCCCAAGCATCGCTTGCGCTATCTCCAGCAGATTGGCGGGGTTCAGAGTGATCAGCATATAAGACGACTGATTATTCATGAGGCCCTGTTTCGGTTTTCCTGAGGAGAACAGCCCGGTGTGGCCGGCGTGAGCGG
>CAIRYF010000173.1 GCA_903882725.1 uncultured Simplicispira sp. | reverse complement strand
TTGCAGAAGTTGAACACCTGATTGACCTGACGCGCCATCACAGCCAGCACTTTGGCGTGCTTGTCTTTGATGCGCAAGCGCAGGGTTTTGGTGCAGTCCATACTGCGCATTATAATTGGTCTAACAAATTAATGCAAGAGGAATTATAGTCCGTCAACGCAAGCCGGATGGCGATTTGCGCCATGGAAGACATTGTGTATTTGCCCTCCATGTTCGTTTGGTATTGGTAACAAAATATCGGCGCAATCAGGACACCTGCGGTGTCCGCGCTCTCAACCCCGGGCTAAACCCCGAGGCTTCCCGCGCACTTGGTGATTAGAATCTAACGCCCATTTTCCAACCCCACGGAGCACCGCATGAGCCTGATGAATTTCATTACCAAGCAACTGATTGAAATCATCGAGTGGACCGACGACTCGCGCGATACGCTGTCGTACCGCTGGCCGGACGAGGACAAGGAAATCAAAAACGGTGCCCAGCTCATTGTGCGCGAGTCCCAGCAGGTGCAGTTTGTCAGCGCCGGTCAGTTTGCCGACCTGTTCAATCCCGGCAAGCACACCCTGAGCACCGAAAACATTCCGGTGCTATCGACCCTGCGCGGTTGGAAATATGGCTTTGAGTCGCCGTTCAAGTGCGATGTGTATTACGTCAACACGCGCCTGTTTACCGGCAACAAATGGGGCACTTCCAACCCCATCATGATGCGCGACAGGGACTTTGGCGTGGTGCGGCTGCGCGCTTTTGGCTCCTACGATTTCCGCATCGTCGAGGCACCTAAGTTTTTGAAAGAAGTTGCTGGTACCGACCAAAACTTTCGTATTGACGAGTTTGCCGACACCATGCGCTCGCGCATTGTCAGCGTGTTCACCGAAGCGCTGGCCCGCGCCCAAGTGCCAGCGCTGGACGTGGCCATGCGCTACTCCGAAATGGGCGATGCGCTGCTGCAGCTCATCAACCCGACAATGCGCGAGAAGTACGGGCTGGAAATCACCAGCTTTTTGCTGGAAAACGTCTCAGTGCCGCCCGAGGTGGAGCAAGCCATCGACAAGCGCTCCAGCATGGGCGCCATTGGCAACCTGAACGATTACGTCAAATACCAAATGGGCCAGGCCATGACCGCCGGCGGCGACGCCAGCGCGGCCGCCACCATGCCCGCAACAATGGCCATGGGCTTTGGCATGGCGCAAGAAATGATGCGCAGTATGCAAGCCACCCCCGCCAGTCAAGTGCCCACCGGTGGCGCGCCCGCAGCCCGCGATGCGTTTGCACCGCCCGCCAATGCTGCCGCTGCGCCGCCCGCTGCTGCTGCAGCCAGCGCCGCGCCGCAAGTGCTGACGCCCGCCCAAGCCGCGCAGTCGCTGGGCGTGTCCGAAGAAGACGTGATGGCCGAAATCAGCGCGGGTAACCTCAAAGCGCGCCAAATTGGCAGCCAGTGGCGCATTGCCCACAGCGCGCTGGAAGAGTTTTTGCGCGGTTAAAACGCAGCCCATATGCCGCCCACCAACGCAACCGCCCCCGCCGCACCACCGCCCGCCCCGCCTGCACCGCCCACCATGGTGCGCAAACACCCGTGCCCCGAGTGCGGTGCCAACCTCGAATGGAGCGCCGCGCGCCAGTCACTGCAATGCCCGTACTGCGGCACGCTGGTGCCGTGGTCGGACGAAACCCGCGAGCAGCTGGGCAGCAGCGTCGCCGAGCAAGACCTGCAAGCAGCGCTGCGCAACCCTGAAAGCGGGCGCGGCTGGGGCCCAGAGCGGCGCGAGGTGCAGTGCCAAAACTGCCGGGCGATTTCAGTGTTTGTCGATGGCCGGGTGGCGCAGCGCTGCGACTTTTGCGGCTCGCCGGCCATCGTGGCGCACGAGGAGCGCAACGACGCCATCACGCCGCAAAGCATCCTGCCGTTCAAAATCAGCGACGGCCAAGTGCGCGAGCGCATCCGCCAGTGGTATGGCTCGCGCTGGTTTGCGCCCAGCAAGCTCAAAAACGCCGCGCTGACCGACACACTGCACGGCGCTTACCTGCCGTACTGGACGTTTGACGCCCACGTCGACGCCAGCTGGCAGGCCGAGGCGGGGTATTACTACTACACCACCGAGCAGTACCGCGACAGCAATGGCCGCGCGCAAACCCGCCAAGTGCGCCACGTGCGCTGGGAGAGCGCAGCGGGCCAGTTGCAGCATTTTTTTGACGATGAACTGGTGCCGGGCACCGTCGGCGTCCACGCCAAGCTGCTGCGGCAAATTGAGCCATTCCCGACCATCACTGACCTGAAACCCTACACGCCCGAATTTGTGCGCGGCTGGACGGTGGAGCGCTACCAAATCGACCTAGGCCGCGCCGCTCAGAGGAACGAAACCGACATGGACGCACAGGTGCAGCAGCTGTGCGCCGCCCAAGTGCCGGGCGACACCCAGCGCAACCTGCGCGTGCAGCGCCAGTACCGGGGCCGCACCTTCAAGCACATCCTGGTGCCTGTGTGGCTGGTGGGCTACACCTACGGGCGCAAAACCTATCAGGTGGTGGCCAACGGCTACACCGGCACCATCGCCGGCGAGCAGCCGTACAGCTGGATGAAGATTTTTTTCACCGCGCTGGCGGTGCTCATCGTGATTGCGCTGGTGATGGCGGGCTCAGGGCGTTGAACCAGCGCAGGTGCTTACCCGCGTTTATTCGGCCACGGCGTAAGCGCCGGTGGCATCGTGTACTTCGCGGCCCGTCAGCGGCGGGTTGAACACGCAGACCATGCGCATATGCGTGCCTTTGTTGGCGCGCAGGATGTGGCGGTCGTGCTGGTTAAGGGCGTACAGCGTGCCAACGCGGATGTCGTGCGTCTGGCCAGTGGCCACGTCGGTGATGTCGCCCGCGCCTTCGATGCAATACACCGTCTCTAGGTGGTTGCGGTACTCCATCTCCAACTCAGCGCCCTGCTTGATGAGGGTGTCGTTGACTGAGTAGCCCATGCCATCGTCTTTGTAGATCAGGCGCCGGCTGGTCCAGCCTGGCGCATCCACGTCGGCAGCGGTGCCCAAAATGTCATCGAGGTGTTTGACAATCATGTGTAACTCCTTGCTTGTGCGTCTCTGAAAATAGCTTTAGGCGGCTTTAGGCGGCTTTGCGCAAATCCTGTCCCATGACCACCCGCAGACTGGTTTCGATGATGTCCAAGCCGTGCAGCAGCTCATCTTCTTTGATGGTCAGGCTGGGCAGCAGTTTGAGCACTTGGTCGTCAATACCGGCGGTTTCGATGATCAAACCGCGCTCAAAACAAGCCTGCGAGATGTGCGCGGCCAAGCCGGTATCGGCAAAATCGATGCCTTGGATCAGGCCACGCCCACGCACTGTGGCCTCTACCCCTTGTTTGCGCAGCATCTGCGCCAAACGCTCTTGCACGATGGTGCTTTTGTGCATGACGGCCTCTTGCAGCGCGGTGTCGCGCCAGTAGTCGAGCGCGGCAGTCGCCGTGACAAAAGCCGGGCAATGGCCCCGGAAAGTGCCGTTGTGCTCGCCCGGCGCCCATTGGTCCATTTCGGGCTTGATCAGCACCAGCGCCAGCGGCAAGCCGTAGCCAGAGAGCGACTTGGACAGCGTGACGATGTCGGGCACGATGCCGGCTTCTTCAAAGCTGAAGAAATGGCCAGTGCGGCCACAACCGACTTGGATGTCGTCAACGATGAGCACGATGCCGTGGCGCTGCGTGATGTCGCGCAGGCGGCGCAGCCAAGCAGCACTGGCGACATTTACGCCGCCTTCGGCCTGCACCGTTTCCAAAATCACAGCCGCCGGCAAGTCCATGCCGCTGCCGTTGTCGAGCAAGACCGATTCGAAATAGTTGAGTGTGTCGGTGTCGGCGCCCATGTAGCCATCAAAAGGCATCGAGGCTGTGTGGCTGAGAGGGACGCCGGCACCGGCACGCTTAAAGCTGTTGCCGGTGACGGACAAGGCCCCCAGCGTCATACCGTGAAAGGCATTGGTAAAGCACACCACTTGTTCGCGCCCGGTGACTTTGCGCGCCAGCTTGAGCGCCGCCTCGACAGCGTTGGTGCCAGTCGGGCCGGGGAACTGAAATTTGTAGGACAGCCCGCGCGGCTGCAAGATCACGTCATGGAAGTTCTGGATGAAGGCTTCCTTGGCCTCGCTGTACATATCGAGCGTGTGCGTGATGCCGTCACGCATCAGGTAAGCCATCAGAGCGTTCTTGATTTTGTCGGGGTTGTGGCCGTAGTTCAGCACGCCAGCGCCGCTGAAGAAGTCGAGGTGGCGACGGCCTTGGGTATCGGTCATCCACGCGCCTTTGGCCGAGGCAAATACGGCGGGAAAGTTGCGACAGTAGCCTCGAACCTCTGATTCGTGTTGTTCAAAGATATTCATGGGAGTCCTTTCGTCGTTGCAAAACTGGGGGTACGCGCCAGCGGGCCGATACGGTACAGCGGCTCAGCCGGGTGGCCGTGGACGACTAGCTCGGCCGTGAAATGCGGCTGCACGGTGCAGTCGGTGTCCAGCGCGCGGGCAAGCCTCTTAAACAAGGCTTGCGAAGCGGTGTTGTCATCGGCCACCGTGGCGGTGACCCATTGGCAGTGGGCGTTGGCAGGCAGCGCCAGCCACGCTTGCAGCAGGCGCAAACCAACGCCTTGGCCTTGATAGAGCGGCAGCACGCCCACTTGCCAGACAAAGGCGGTGGCGGGCTCGCGCGGCGGCTGGTAGCCAATCACCATGCCTACGGCCTGGCCGTTGTGCTCTGCGACCAGACAGGTGTCGCCAAAGTCTGTGGCCAGCAGCAGGTAGAAGTATTGGGAATTGACTTCGAGCGTGCCAGCCGCTTGCGCCAACTGCCACAGCGCGGTGCCATCGGCGGGGCGCGCAGATCGAAAAATGAGGGGAAGAGAAGAGGTAAGTGTGGTCGAGCCTAAAACGGTCATGCTATGGATTATTTGTGGTGAAGACACGCTGCAATGGCTGCGCGCGGCTTCTGGCGAACGGTGCATCTGGCGCCGTGAAAGCGCTAGAAAAAACCGGTCGGCCCCGAAGGCGGGACCTACAAAAGAAATCAAGCGACCCTTTGGCCGTTGAACGAAACAGATGTTTCCCTTGCCTAAAAAGGGGGGACTTTGACCTGCAAAACCAAGGCAATTTACACCGCTTGGCCTTTTTTATTCTAAAGCAATACTGCGCGAGGTGCAACCCTAAGTGTGCAAGCGCGGGCGCTGGCCGCAGCGCTAAAGCGGGTCAAGGCCGTGTTTTTAGCCTTGGCAGCACCCCCCGTGCAACGCCTTACGGCAGGTCTTTATTCGACTCGGGCTCTACCGCATCGCGCGGGCCGACCAAGCCCAAGCGGCTTTTGAGCGACTGGGGCTGGCCGGTCAACACGGCGGCGTAGTTGGTGGTGTTGGAGAGCACTTTTTTGACGTAGTCGCGTGTCTCGCTGAACGGCACGTTTTCGGCCCAGATGGCGGCGTCCAGCACCGGGCCTTCGCGCCATTTGCGCGGGCGCCCGGGGCCAGCGTTGTAGGCGGCGGCGGCCATCGGCATCGAGCCGGCAAAGTCGTCCAGCGCCAGCTTGAGGTAGGCGGTGCCAATGGTGATGTTGGTATCGCGCTCGTTGATTTGCGCTGGCGTAAAGCTGTTGAGGCCGATTTTTTTGGCAGTCCAACGCGCCGTCGCCGGCATCACCTGCATCAGGCCCGAGGCGCCGACGCCCGAGCGCGCGTCCATGATGAAGCGGCTTTCTTGGCGAATCAGGCCGTAGACATACGCCGGATCTAAACCAATGGCTTGGCTGCGCGCCACCACCGAGTTTTGGAACGGCATCGGAAAGCGCTGCGCGTAATCGACCAGCGTGGTGGTGCGCTCGCTGGTGTTGATGCAGCGGTCCCACACTTCGCGCTGGCAGGCAAAGTCGGCGGCGGCCAGCAAGTCGCGCTCGGCCATGCCACCGGGGCTGTGCAGGTTGGTGGCGTAGTTCCACTCGCGCACGCCTTCGCTGCGCAGGCCGATAAAAATGGCGTACAGCGCCCGATTCAATGCAATGTTGGCGCTGGCTTGGGCTTTTTCTTGCGCGGTCAGCGGCGCCGGCGCTGGCGGCACGGTGATGTGCTGGCCCAAGTCTTCCAGTGCCAACTGCTCATAAAAGCCGCGTGTGCTGGCAATGCTTTGCAGCAGTTGCTGCGCTTGGGCGCGCTGGGCTTCATTGGGCTGGTTTTTCAATAACGCACGCGCCTTCCAATACACCCAAGTGCTGTCGCTGCGGCTTTGGGCGCTCATGGCGTCGATGGCTTTGTGTACGGCCTTCCAGTCGCCGGCGCGCAGTGCGGTGCGGGCTTTCCAGCCGAGCAAATCATCGTTCAAGTCGTGGTCTTTGGCGACTTTGTTGAAGTAACCCATGGCCGCAGGCGACAGGCGAAACGCCGCCTGCTTGCCAATAGCGCCCCACGTCCAGTTGCGCTCCTCAGGCGTCAGTTGCACGCCCCATTTGTTTTCCAACATTTCGGCGGCGCTGTCGGGGTCGCTGCTGGCCAAGCGGATCAGGCCC
>CAIRYF010000172.1 GCA_903882725.1 uncultured Simplicispira sp. | reverse complement strand
GTGGCGGCTTGACATCACCCACGCCGCAGCAGCGCCAGCAATCACAAGCAGCAACACCACCGCACCGATGATGATGATTAATTTTTTCTTTTTAGCCGGCTTCGGTGCAGCCTCAGCTGCAGAGGGAGTAGTGGACACTTTGAGATTTCCTTGCGGCAAAAGACGCTAAAACCTGCACAACGCCAAGTGCAAGCATCTTGAAGACGCCCCATTATTGAGGATCTAACCCTCGATAATAGCCAAAACAAGCAGGCAACCGCAGCACTGACCCGAACGTTGCCCCAAGCAGCATCATGAGTACGTGCTCAATACGTCGATGCTGACTCTGCTAAAACGGTCAGACAAACAAGTCGACCGCCCGATCAGTCAAAACTCTGGCCCTAGAAACACCCATTTCGGCGGTGGGTACCAACACCTGTGCCTGGCGCGTACCCTGGCGGCCACGCGGCGAATCACCGCCGCTGTCAGCGTTGGTATTGCGCGCGCCTGACTCGCCCACCGTCATGCCCGACAAAGTCAGGCCTTCTCCATGCAGCAAATCGCGCAACTGGGCTACGCTGGCATCGAGCAAATCGCGTGTCTCACTCTGATCGCTGCCAAAAACAATATGCGCTTCTTTGCCCGACATAGAAACACTCACCTCTACGGGCTTGCCGTCGTGGGTCACAGTCAGCTCGGCGTTTTGTAGATTCTCACTCACCCAATACGCCACTTGCTCGGCCAAAGCATCCTCTGCTGCAGCCTGGCCGGGCTCTGTCAGCGGCGATCCAGCATCGGGCGACGCCAGCGCCAGCGCATCAGGCCCAGCGCTTGCGCCCCCCCAGACATCGGTCAGTCCCTCTGGCGCAGCCTTATCACCAGTGGCGCGAGCCTGTGCCAAAGCATCAAGCGCGGGAGCATTCCCCGCCTGAGCCCCCGGCGCAGACGCAGCGGCCACTTCCAACCCAGTGCGCGGTGCCACAACACCTGCCAGCACCGCCTCCCTGCGCTCAGGTACAGCCTGCAACCCCGGCGCAGTCGCCAGTGCAGTCGAGGTCGAGGCCAAAGAAGACTTGTCACTGACAGCCAAGCGCTGGCTCGCCGCCAGCGCAGCCGTACTTGCCCCCGCAAGGCCAGACGACAACACACCTTGCAAACGTGAAAACGCACGCCGATAACCCGCTACGGGGTTTTGGCCGTCCAGAGCAGACGCATCCAGCGCACCGTCTAATCGCGCTGTTTGCGCCACTAAGCCCCCGGGAGGTAAAAACTCCGCTTGCAAAGAGGCCTGTAAGCGATCCTGCAACCCCGCCAAGCTACCGCCTTGGGCCAACGACAACGTGCTAGCGCCTTGGGCTGTAAGCGCTGCTGTGTTGCCGCCAGCTAAACCGGCATTCGCTTGCGGAATACTGCTGGCCAGCAAAGCCATTAGCGCTGCCGCATCGGCGACAGGCACCTGCGTGTTATCTATAGGCACCAATCCAGAATCGACAGCGCCACCAGCACCAGAGCCACCACCCATAGAGCTGATAGCGCCGACAGCGTCAGTTACTGCACCATTGCTGATAGCGCCGACAGCGTCAGTTACTGCACCATTAAGGGAGTCCTCCAGCGCGCTGAGGAGCGATAAAAATCCGCCAGTACCACCCCCAGCGCCGCTTCCAGCACTGTCGGGTGCAGTTTGTGCCGATGCTTTGTTGCGAACAGTTTGAGGTGCGGGCGCGGTGTGCGTCGCCTGCGGGGTTGAGACACGAGTTTGCTCCATTTTCACGACTCCCGCCCGTCAGGGCCGTTAGATATGGCGCGGTACTGCAAAGCAGCGCGCTCATCGGTTTGTTTTTGCTCGCGCCGCGACTGCAGCAACTCAAATTCTTTACGGCGTTTTTCTGTCAATTTTTTCAGACTCGCCAGGCGCAACTCCGTCGCCAATAAACCCTGCTGGGCGGCACTAACACGCCCGTCATGGCTGGTAATAACCGTAGTTTGCAAATTCATGGCGTGTTGCAAACGATCCATAAACTGGTAGTGGTGGTACATCACTTCGGGCTGCATACTTGTGTTAGCACGCATTCCCCAGCGATTTTGCGTCTCTTGCGCATAGCCCTTGAGCTGCACCATTTGGTCACTGGCTGCCTGCTGTGCGCTACGGGCAACTTGCAGCACTCGGCGGGCCTCATCGCGCTTGCGCTCGGCCAGCTCCACAGCGACAGACAAAGCGCTCAGTGCAGACATAAGATCAACTCAAAATTTCTGCCATGCCCAAGCAGCTTTCTTCCAGCGAAGCGGCCTCAAACATATTTTGTTGCAAAAATTTGGCCATAGCCGGCTGCATACGAATAGCAGCATCCAGCGCGGGATCTGAGCCACTCACATAGGCACCTACCTGGACCAAATCACGGCTTTTTTGGTAGCGCGAATACACCGCGCGAAACTGCCGCGCCACCTCAAAATGCTCGCGCGTGACCACGTTGTGCATTACCCGCGAGGCCGATTGCTCAATGTCAATGGCTGGAAAATGCCCCATTTCTGCCAGCGCACGCGAGAGCACGATATGCCCATCCAAAATAGCGCGCGCTGCATCGGCAATCGGATCTTGCTGGTCGTCACCCTCCGACAGCACCGTATAAAACGCAGTGATCGATCCGACGCCGTGCAAACCGTTGCCGCTGCGCTCGACCAGCTGCGGCAGCTTGGCAAAGCACGAAGGCGGATAGCCCTTGGTTGCTGGAGGCTCGCCAATCGCCAAGGCAATCTCGCGCTGCGCCATGGCATAGCGCGTAAGCGAGTCCATCAACAACAGCACGTGCTGACCCTTGTCCCTAAAGTGCTCGGCCACTGCCGTCGCGTAGGCCGCACCTTGCATCCGCAGCAGCGGCGGTGCGTCGGCAGGTGCTGCCACCACGACGGCACGACCACGGTCTTGGACGCCCAAAATATCTTCAACAAATTCTTTGACCTCACGGCCACGCTCGCCAATCAAGCCCACCACAATCACGTCGGCCTGCGTATAGCGCGCCATCATGCCCAGCAACACGCTTTTGCCGACACCCGAGCCGGCAAACAAACCCAAGCGCTGGCCCCGGCCTACGGTCAGCAGCGCATTGATAGAGCGCACACCGGTATCGAGCGGCTCGCGCACCGGATCGCGATCCATAGCGTTGATTTGGCGCCGATCCATCGGCTCGGCCTTGACATCGTGCAGCGGGCCGCCGTGATCCAACGGAAAACCTTGCGCATCCACCACCCGGCCCAGCAAACCATCACCCAAGGGCAAACGCAACGCACCCATGCGGTTGATAGGCTGCGATGGCTCGCCCAAGCGCGGCACCGGCACATACGGCGGCGCAGGTGCCACGCTGGCACCGCTGGACAAACCATGGATGTCGCCCGCCGGCATCAAAAACGCCTTGTCGCCAGAAAAGCCGACCACCTCCGACAAAATGGCTTCATGGCCGGGCATTTGCACCAAGCACTGCGAGCCGACCGGCACTTTGATGCCGGTGGCTTCCAGCACCAAGCCCGTCAGGCGCGTCAAAGTGCCGCGCGTCTCTAGCGCCACATCCTCGTCCACACGCACCTGCGCGTCGGCCATAAAACGTGTCCAGTCAGACTCGGCACGCTGGTCACTGCTGCTGCCACTGCCGCTGCTATCGTCAGACGCCATTGCCGCCACCCGTACCGCCGTGTTGAGGGCCCTCAGGAACCTGCGCAGCACCACTCCAAGTGGACTCCAAGCCCAGCGGAGCAATAGCCCGTTGCCAACGTTTTTCTAGGCTGCCATCGATCACTGTGCCGCCAGACTCCACCAAACAACCGCCCTCGGGTACCTGCGCATCGGCCAACCACTGCACAGGGGTAGCAGCAAAATTCTCACGCAGCGCAGTGCTAACTGCTGCGTGGTCTGCCGGATTCAAGCGTACCAAGGCAGGACGCCCATCAGCCACCAACATATCCAGCGCCTCGGTCACCACCGGCTGCAAAACCGCTGGGTTAGCGCGCAGCTCTTGGCGCACCACCTGGCGCGCCACACTACAGGCCAACTGCAACACGTCTTGCGCCATGTGCTGCTGCATTTTTTCTAGGCTAGTGCCCAAAATCTGTACCACTGCATCTATACGCTGCGCCAAATCATGGCCAGCGCCAGCAATATACGTATCCATACGCTGTTGCCATTCGATGGTGGCCTCTTCACGGCCTTTATCAAGGCCATGGGCGTAGGCATCATCGCGTTCTTGCTGCTGCTGCTGTTGGCGCGCAGCCTCCTCGGCTTCAGCCAGCGCCAAGGCCGCTGCCTCAGCCTCTGGGTCAACCACAGGATCGGCCACAGGATCGGGCTTAGGCTGGGGCAACAAGACCCCAGATCCATCGACCGCAGCAAAATGCCACGGCGTAAAGTCGCCCACATCCTCGCGCGGGATAAAGCGCGAGTACGCACGGGCTCTAGACGAAGGCGTCTTCACCATTGCCTCCCAAAGTTATCTGACCTTCATCGGCCAGGCGGCGTACTGTCTTCAAGATTTCCTTCTGCTGCGCCTCAACCTCAGACAAACGCAGCGGGCCGCGCGACTCTAGGTCTTCACGCAACGCCTCACCAGCACGGCGCGACATATTGGCCAAAATCTTCTCGCGCAACTCGGGCGAACCGCCCTTGAGCGCCACAATGAGCGTCTCGGAGGCCACCTCTTTGAGCACCGTCTGAATGGCCACCGGATCGAGCTTGCCGATGTCGTCGAACACAAACATCTTGTCAACAATCTTCTGCGCCAACTCAGGGTCGTAACTGCGAATCGAGTCCAGCACCACCGTTTCGGTATTGGTGCCCAACAAGTTAATGATTTCTGCCGCCGCTTTAACACCCCCGAGCGACGACTTGCGAATCTTGTCGCCACCGGCCAGCACCCGAAACAGCACCTCGTTCAAATCTTTCAAAGCCGTCGGCTGAATACCTTCCAGTGTCGCCACACGCAACAAAATCTCGCAGCGCTGGCGATCAGTGAACTGCATCAGCACAGCAGCAGACTGCTCATAGTCCAAGTGAACCAAAATGGCCGCGACAATTTGCGGGTGCTCATTGCGCAGCAACTCCGCCACAGAGATGGGATCCATCCACTTAAGGCTTTCAATGCCAGAAACGTCGCCACCTTGCAAGATGCGATCAATCAGCAAACCCGCCTTGTCCTCACCCAGCGCACGCCGCAGCACTGAGCGCACATAACTGCTGGTGTCAGACACCAACAAACTCTGCGCCGCTGCATCGGTAGAAAAGCGAGAAATCACTTGGTCTACCTTGTCACGTGAAACGCTGCGCATCCGCGCAATCGCCTCACCCAACTTTTGCACCTCTTTCGGTGAAAAATGCTTAAATACCTCAGAAGCCTCTTGCTCACCCAGAGACATCAAGAAAATAGCGGCATCAGTAAGGCCTTGCTCATCCATCTTCGACTACCCCTGCATTCTGTGGATCAGGCGGCGTCGCCGTTGACCCAATTTTTCATAATATTGGCCACTGCTATCGGATTAGCAAGCGCCAAGGCGCGGGCATCTTCTAGGCGCATCTGCTCAACAGTGGGCTCGCCATCCTTTGGCCCTTCCAAAGCGGGACGATCAAGCTGATCAGACTCCAGCGCATCCAGCTGCCCATTAGCCCCAGGCACAGGCACCGGATTGCTCATGGCCTTGAGTCCCGGGCGCACCAGACCCAACACCACCAGTGCCGCAAACAACGACAAACCCACTGGCCAAGCAAAATTACGCGCCAACTCCAGCGTTTCAGGCTGCTTCCACAGCGGCAAATCGCTTGCTGCTGTAGCATCGATCTGGAATGGCGCATTCATCAAATTAACCGAGTCACCACGATCTTTATTGAAGCCAATGGTTTCGCGCACCAGCGCAGTCATCTGCTCCAACTGCTCTGGCGACAAAGCCTTATTACCTACCACGCCTTTGTCATCCGTGGCTGGCTGGTAGTTCAGCACCACTGCAGCGCTCAAGCGCTTGACATTGCCGCTACCGCCACGCGTGACGCGCACAGTCTTATCGACTTCATAGTTAGTGACCAGCTCACGCTTGGCGTTGGGGCCCAAGCCACCGCTGCCAGCTTGCTGACCCACAGCAGCCAACTGCGGACTGGCACCATTAACGGGTGCGCTAGACGCTGCTGGGGGCTGGTTGCTCACTGCACCGGGCACGCCAGACGGCTGCAAAGTACCCGTAGTGCCACCGTTTTCAATCACCTGCTGGCTGCGAATCGCGCTGGCATCTGACGCCAAGTTAGGGCGGTGTTGCTCCGAAGTGGATTCAGACTGGGTGAAGTCAACCTCCGCTGTCACCTGCGCCTTGATGTTGCTGCGCCCCATCACCGGCTCCAAAATATCCAAAATACGGCGTGTGTACTGCTGCTCCAACATCTGTACATACTGCAACTGCTGGGCGTCAAATGCCGAATTATTGCCATCTGGCGAACTCGACAACAGCTTGCCGGTGTCGTCAAGCACACTGACTGCCGAGCGGGCCAAGTCCGGCACACTCGACGCTACCAAATGCACAATGCCTGCCAACTGGGCGCGATCAAGTCCTTGGCCCGGGTAAAAACTCAGCAATATCGAGGCTGATGGCTTTTGCTGCTCACGAAAAAAACCATTTTGATTAGGCAGCGCCAAATGCACACGGGCGCTTTGCACCGAGGACAGCGCCTGAATGGAGCGCGTCAACTCACCCTCCAAGCCGCGCTGAAAATTGAGCCGCTCTTGAAACTGCGTCATACCAAACTTGCTCGACTCCATTAGCTCAAAACCCGTCACCGAACCCTTGGGCAAGCCTTGCGACGCCAAGCGCAAACGCACATCGTGAACTCTGTCGGCTGGAATCAGAATGGCACCACCGTTATCGGCGTGTTTATAAGGCACATTCATTTGCGACAGCTGTGCCACGACAGCGCCGCCATCCTTATCACTGAGATTGGTAAATAACACCTTGTAGTCAGACTTGGTGCCCATAAACAATGCCGCCAGGGCCGCAATCACCAGCAAAGCTATACCAGCGCCCAGGCGCATACGCTGCCCCCGGTCGAGAGCAGCCACCCGTTGCAGCACAGACGGGCTAGCGGGGAGACTTGAAGGGACTTCTACAACTGCTGACATCTTATTTTCCAGTAGGACGGGCCTTGGCAAAGGGTTTGCGCCGAGCTCGATTATTTGGGCTAACCACCTTGCACATTCGGCAGATAAGGCGCGCATTTGGCTGTCAATTCGCGCCGATATAAAAACGCGGTCTCACTACGATTGACGCATCTTCCCAAGCTCTCTGGACACTGCCATGGACCTGCGCATATCAAGCCCCACCATCCCCCTGAGCGGCACCAGCCCAACCCGCCGCATCAGCACCCCCGCCATTGACAACAATGACCCCGGTTTTGCCACCGCCCTCAAGGGCGCGCTGCACTCGGTCAGCGCGGCACAAAACCAGTCAACCGGCCTACAGCGCGAAGTGCAAATGGAGAACCCAGCCGTCAGCCTGGAAGAAACCATGGTCGCTATGCAAAAAGCCCAAATCGGCTTTCAGGCCGCCTTGCACGTGCGCAACCGCATGGTGCAAGCCTACACCGACATCATGAATATGCAGGTTTGAGCGGGCCAAAGGCACGCGCACGGCAGCCATACAGCCCAGCCACATCATTTTTGTTATCGCTATTTAGCTCCTATTTTAGGAGCTATAGGCGCTTGTTACATAAGGGCTGTAGCCCGATTTGATATAAAATACCCTGCGCAGAGGCAAATCAGCGCATCCCAGCACATCCCCCACAGGCAACCCGAACTAAAGGCATCAAAAGAACAGGCCTCACTGATTCGAGCGGGGCATTTCGACAAGCTCGACCTGATCAACATTGCAGAGGAAATCGAAGACGTGGGCAAAAGCGAACAACGCGAACTGGCCAGCCGTATGGCGGTGCTGCTTGCCCACATCCTTAAATGGAAGTTTCAGCCGCAAAAACGCTCTGTCAGCTGGACGCTCAACATCAAAGAACAGCGCCGTCTTTTAATTCGGCGCACCCAACAAACGCCCAGTTTGGTGCCAATGCTGTTAGACCCCGAGTGGATCGTTGACATCCTCCCCGCCCTAAAGGACGGGGATTCC
>CAIRYF010000171.1 GCA_903882725.1 uncultured Simplicispira sp. | reverse complement strand
TGTGTCGGCGGTTCGATTCCGTCCCAGGCCACCAGTTAACGCCTTATAGGCATTGAAAACCCCGCTATCTTTTTGGTAGCGGGGTTTTTTGTTGCCCAGCTCATGTAGCCACCATGTAGCCAGCGGGGCAGGGTTTTTACACCTTTTGGGTGGGCCAGAGGTGTGTAACGGGACGGGCTGGCCTGGGGCGGAGTTTGAAACGGCAGCCTTGATAGGTTGAGCGTTGCCCGGTCGTTCTGGCCCCTATGTGCGTGCGCGCACGGGAGTGTTTCTTTTGGGGGGCGTTGCGCGGTGCATCCTTTTGGCAAAAATAAACCCGGCGCAGTGGCCGGGCTGGTGGTGGGTGCTGCCGGTCGGCTGTCAGCCGATTAGGTTCTCCAGCGCAGCTCGGGCAGTAGGCGGCTCTTTGCAACCGGGGGTTTCGTGTTGGTGCTCATGGTCGGCATCCCTTTATGGCGGCTGCCGCTTGGGCGTCGTAGTCGCCGTACAGGCGCTGGCCTTCAGCACAGCGGTCGGCATGGCCTCGGGCGGCGGTGGTGCAGATGGGGCAATTCCAATGGTGATGCTGGTAGAGCCGGTCGGCTATGCGCCAAGGCTGGTCCAGGTGCAGCCAGCCCATGGGCTTTATCGGCACTGGTACTGGCGCTGTTTGCGGCTTGGGCGGTGCAGGCAGCGGCGCTGGCAGTTGACTCAGCAGGTAGGCGTGCAAGTCGCCGCGAAGCTCGGGCGGTGTGCCCTCAATGTCCTGAATCCACTGCGCTCGGGCTTGGGGGCTTGCCCCCGTGCGGTCACAGAAGGCCGTCACCAGCACCAGCAGGCGGGCATGGCCGGGGTCAGGTGCCAGCGCCTTTTTGGGCGTCGGGGCACTTGGTCAGCAGCGCAGCGCTTCGGGCAACAGCTCGGCATCAAACGCCTGCACTGGTAGCAAGCTGTCGGGCAGCGGCACCAGCTCAGGCCATTGGTCAAAACCGCTTGTATCCCTTACATAGTCTGCGCTTGTAGCTACTTTATTGATAGCATCGTCAAAGCACTGGCACACGGCCTGCGCACCTTGCAACTGGTGCAGGTCGTTGAAGTCGGTGGCCTTGTCGGGGCGGTCTGCGCCAAACACGGGCACTGCCAGCAAAGCGCCCACGGCCTGCGCTGCCGCTTTGGCTTGGGTCAGGCCGGGGTTGCCGTCGGTCTTGTGGTCGTCGTCAGCAGCCACTATCAGCGCCAGCTCGGGGTATTTGCTGCGCAGTGCCTGCGCCACGGCCTGCACGTTGCCAGCGTTAAAGCACACCGCCCAGCATCCCCAGTGCATTCATGGATGGATGCGCCAGTGGCAAAGCCTTCAGCCAGTACCAGCTTGCCTTTAGGCAGGCCCATACCGAAGTAGCAGCCCTTGCGCTTGCCGCCGGGCAGTCCTTTCTTGGGCGGACCGTCTTCGGCAGGGATGCGCTCTACGTTCCACAGTTTGCCGGTCGTGTCGTGCATGGGCACCAGCAGCGTGCCGAGGCTATCGACTTTGGTGCCGCGTGGGTGAACGCCTTTGCGCACCAGATAGGGATGGTCAGCCGGGGCTGGCGCTGCCTGCGCCCACAGTGCTTTGGCGGTGTGGCTGGCCTCCTCGTTGCGCTGTGCCAGCTCGGCACCGCGCTGGGCCTGCATGGCTTCGATGCGGCTGCGGTGCTCTTGGCGCTCGGCTTCGGTCATCTGGGTGTCACTCTTGCTGCACCAAGCTGAATGCACACCAGCGCGCCAGCAGCCAAACGTGCCAGCCGGTATGCGGTCAACTCGTCGATACCTTCAGTTGAACGGCCTTGCGGCGGGCGGCGGGGATGTTGCCCCGGCTCAGGTACAGCTTGGCCATGGTGGCGTCGCTGGTGGCTTGCAGTAGGGCGAAGGCTTGGGCTTCGGTGGTGGTGGTGCCCATGGTGGGCGCAGCGCTGCGGCTGGCCATCGGGGATGCGGACTGGTTGCTCCTGAACGAGATTTGAGGGCCGCCGTTTGCGTTTTCATTGCGGCGGGTGGGTGGGGTGTGAAAAACACGGGTTCAGCCGTGCGGCCATCCTTGCGGGTAGGCCCACCCCACCCAAAACCATGCGGGGCAAGTGCAGGCGCACCAGTCCCTTAAATGGAGTTACATTTAATTCATGCAACTTGAGTTCGACACGGAAAAACGCGACAAGACCCTGACTGAACGGGGCTTGGACTTTGCCCGCGCTGGTGAGGTGTTCCTGTCGCCTTGCATGACGATTGCCGACAGTCGCCAAGATTATGGAGAGCCCCGGTGGAACACGGTGGGCTTTCTGGATGGGCGTATGGTGGTCTTGGCGTGGACTCAACGCGGCCCGGCCCGCCGCATTATCAGCATGAGGAAAGCAAATGAACGAGAACAAAAACGCTTCGGTGCCTTGGGTTGACCCAGACGACGCACCAGACTTGGGCGATGCCGATTTGGAACAGGCGGTGTGGCGTGTCGCCGGGAAAGAAGTGCCCCCCAAAGCAGGCATGGCAGCCATGCGCCGCGCTGCGCGTGGTCGGCCTGTAGGCAGCACCAAAGCGGGGGCCAAACAGGCCGTGACAGTGCGGTATAGCCCCGACGTGTTGGCCGCATTTCGCGCCATGGGGGCAGGCTGGCAATCCAAGATGGATGATGCATTGCGCGAGTGGCTGCGCTCACATACTGCGGCCTGATACAGCCCGTGATGCTGTCGGTGCTGTGCTTTACCCCAGTGGCTGGCGGCATCCGTGTCATCAGCTTTCGCAAGGCCAACACCAGAGAGGCACGAGACTATGAATCCACGCGCTCCACTGATTGACGCTGATAAATACAGAGCCTCACTTTTTATAGCGGCTAATTTTGTGATTGGCTTATTATTTTTATAACATTTATGCGATGGCATTCAGGCAGGTATCATCGCCATCCATGCTAGAGCAACGCATCCAACAGCACTTTATTGACAGTGCCGATCTGAAATATCAGGCCGCCCAAGCCCTCGGAAAACCCATTGCCGACGCCGTGCAGGCGTTGTTGGCCTGTGTGACCAGTGGCGGCAAAATTTTGGCCTGTGGCAACGCTGCTTCGGCGACCGATGCGCAGCAATTTGCCGCCTTTTGTGTCGCCGGTTTTGAGCGCGAGCGCCCTGAGCTGGCCGCCGTCGCCCTGTCGGCTAACGCTGCCTTGCTCACTGCCACCACCACACATGGCGACTTGGCGCAGCAGTTTGCCCGCCAAGTGCGGGCGCTGGGGCAGGCGGGCGACGTGCTGTTGGCGCTGTGCATCAGCGGCAATGATGCCAATGTGCTGGCCGCTGTCGATGCCGCGCACGAACGCGATATGACGGTGATAGTCGCCAGCGGGCGCAGCGGCGGCGTATTGGCCACGGTGCTGCGCGAGACCGATGTGCTGATATGTGTCCCCGACGATCGCCCAGCACGCGTGCGCGAAGTCCACGCACTGGTGATCAACTGCCTGTGCGACGGCGTAGACGCGCAATTGTTTGGTGAACAGGAGGCTCTGTGAAAAACTTTCGTATGTCCCGTGCTCTGTGTACGCTGTTGGCTGTTGCGGCCCTAGGCGCAGGCGTGGCGGGTTGTGTACCGCTGGTGCTGGGCGGGGCAGCTATCGGCGGCATGATGGCCGTGGACCGGCGCACCGCTGGCACGCAAGTCGAGGACGAAGGTATTGAGCTGCGCGCCATCAACCGCATCAATGCCGACTATGGCGAGCGGGTGCATATCAACGTCATCAGCTACAACCGCCAAGTGCTGCTGACCGGCGAAGTGCCCACTGCTGAAGTTCGCCAAGCCGTTGAACGCAGCGTGGTAGGGGTGGGTAATGTACTCTCGGTGGTTAACGATCTGGCCGTACAGCCCCTGAGCAGCCTGTCCCATCGCTCCACCGACACCTTTATTACGGGCAAAGTGCGCGCTAGTTTGGTGGATGCCAAAGACATTTCAGCGGGCCCCTTTAAGGTGGTGACTGAGCGCAATGTGGTGTATTTGATGGGCTTGGTGACTGAGCGTGAAGCCTCGCGGGCGGCGTCGATTGCACGTGGCGTGGACGGTGTGCGCAAGGTGGTGCGCACCTTTGAGATTCTTACTGAAGATCAATTGATTCGCCTGACCACCCCGCAGCTGGCCCCGGTCAGTATCGACGCCACAATGCCGCCACCATTGCAGCAGATGCCGCCGCCGCAACAGGTGCAGCCGCAGATACAGCCACTATCGACGTCACCGCAGCCCCAGCAGCATTTGCAGCCTCAGCCGCTGGCGCCGTTAGCGCCGCTGCCGCTGTCCCCGCAGCACACACACTGAAGGTTCAGGCCAAGCGCTTGATCAGGCTGGAGGTGTCCCAGCGCCGGCCGCCCAGCTGCTGCACGTCGGCATAAAATTGATCAACCAGCGCTGTCACTGGCAGGCGCGCGCCGTTGCGCTTGGCCTCGTCCAGCACCAGCCCTAAATCTTTGCGCATCCAATCGACGGCAAAGCCAAAGTCAAATTTGCCGTCGACCATGGTCTGGCCGCGATTTTGCATTTGCCAGCTTTGCGCTGCGCCTTGGCCGATGACGGCCAGCACCTGCGCCATGTCCAGCCCAGCGTGTTGGCCAAAGGCCACGCCCTCGGCCAAGCCTTGTAGCAGGCCAGCAATGCAAATTTGTTTGACCATTTTGGCCAGCTGGCCGCTGCCGCTGGCACCCAGCAGCGTGACGGCACGGGCAAATGACAGCGCCACCGGTTGCATCGCGGCAAAAGCTGCGCCGTCGCCGCCGCACATTACCGTGAGCTGGCCGTTTTGCGCGCCGGCCTGGCCACCCGATACCGGGGCGTCAATAAAGCGCAGCCCCAGCGTGCGTGCGGCACCGTACAGCTCGCGCGCCACTTCAGCCGACGTTGTGGTGTGGTCGATAAAAATGGTGCCCGGCTCCATACCAGCAAACGCGCCATCTGCGCCCAGCGTGACTGAGCGCAGGTCGTCATCGTTGCCGACGCAGCAAAACACCAGGTCAGCCCCCTGCGCCGCCAAGCGCGGGGTCTCAGCGTGCTTTATAGGGTGTGCTATGGGGGGTGTTATGGGGTGTTTTTGGCCGCTAGCGCCCGCATACTCTGCGCATAGAGCTATTGATTTGCTAGCAGTTCGGTTGTAGACCGTGACTGCGTGACCGGCCAGTGCTAAATGTGCAGCCATGGGGGTGCCCATGACGCCCAGGCCCAAAAAGGCTACTTTGCGGGCGGCGGTCGGTTCGTAAGAGCGGGGCTGGATGCTGGCCATGGTGTGAGTAGTTTTTATCCGTCAAACGGCAGTTATGCGGTTAAGCAGTGCATCAGAAATTCTACGACGTAAAAATTGGTGAGGACATCGAGGCAACTGATATTACGCATTACGCAGATTAAGTAAGCACATTCAACTGCCGTGGAAATTTTTTAAGCTTTGTTCAATTAAATCAACAAGTTACGATTGACGCTTTTCCACAAAACAGCGCCGCATTACTTATCGCTATTTATCAAAAATAAGAACACGTTTCGTTGACGTGTCGTCTGTGGCGACACTGGAGCCTCGAGCGCCCCCACAACCAGCTGCCTGCGCTGCTCCGGCGCATGAGCTGGAGACCCGGGCCGAGCTCAAACAAGCCGCCGAGCTGATTCCCAACCAGGCGTGCTGATCAACACCATCCCGCTGCTGGGGGCCAAAGACAGCTCGGAAATCGAGAACATCGTCACCACGACCGACCAGCTGTTCCAGTACGCGCAGGGCCATGACAACGCCGACCCCGCCACCAAAGAGGCGCTGCGCTACCGCCGAGGGCGAAGCCCGCCTGCGCGATATGCTGGCCAATTGGGAATGCTTTTTACACAACCAGACCGAGCTGGACCCTTTGATCCATCCTGTACCTAAGCCGCCATGTGATAGCCCACAAGGCCGACTACTACCGCCTGCTGCTCAGCGTCACGCGCGACCAGGCTTGGGAACCCTGGCTGCTCTTCATGCTGCAGGCCGTGGCCGACACGTCCAAATGGACCACCGGCAAGATCACCGCCATCTGCGCGCTGGCCGAGCACACTACCGAAC
>CAIRYF010000170.1 GCA_903882725.1 uncultured Simplicispira sp. | reverse complement strand
TATCTAATAAGCGTTTTAGCCGTATTTTATTCCCAACCCTGATGGTAACCACCATGAACGCACTTCTCTCCGTCTCTGACAAAACTGGCATCGTCGAACTGGCCCAAGGCCTGCACGCTTTGGGCATTCGCTTGCTCTCGACCGGCGGCACTGCCAAGCTGCTGCAAGAGGCTGGCCTGTCCGTCACCGAGGTAGCCGAAGTCACCAACTTCCCCGAAATGCTCGATGGCCGCGTCAAAACCCTGCACCCCAAAGTCCACGGCGGCCTGCTGGCGCGGCGCGAACTGCCCGCGCACATGGCCGCGCTGAAAGAGCACGGCATCGACACCATCGACCTGTTGGTGGTCAACCTGTACCCGTTTGAAGACACTGTGGCCAAAATGGGCTGCACGCTGGCCGACGCCATCGAAAACATCGACATCGGTGGCCCGGCCATGGTGCGCAGCGCCGCTAAAAACTGGCGCGATGTCGGCGTGCTGACCCACGTTGACCAATACCCCGCCGTGTTGGCCGAACTGAAAGAGCACGGCAAATTGAGCGACACCCTGCGCTTTGGCTTGGCAGTGGCGGCATTTAACCGCATTGCCCAGTACGACGGTGCCATCAGCAACTACCTGTCGAGTGTGCAACTGGATGCCGAAAAATTGAGCGAAGACTACGTGCCCGCCATGGCCGTGTTTCCGGCCCAAGCCAATATGTACACCGTCAAAGCGCAAGACCTGCGCTACGGCGAAAACAGCCACCAGCAAGCCGCTTGGTATTGCGACCTGTACCCGGCAGTTGGCTCACTGGCCACCAGCGTGCAGCTGCAAGGCAAAGAATTGAGCTACAACAACATTGCCGACGCCGACGCTGCTTGGGAATGCGTCAAGAGCTTTGAGCAAACCGCCTGCGTCATCGTCAAGCACGCCAACCCCTGCGGCGTGGCCGTGGGCACCGACGCTTTGCAGGCCTACAGCAAAGCCTTGCAGACCGACCCGACCAGCGCCTTTGGCGGCATCATTGCCTTTAACCGCCCAGTGGACAAAGCCACGGCAGAAGCCGTTGCCAGCCAGTTTGTCGAAGTCGTGATGGCCACCGAGTTCAGCGCCGAAGCACTGGCTGTCTTCAAAGAAAAAGCCAATGTGCGCCTGCTGCGAATCGCTTTGCCCGCAGAGTACGCGCACATCCGCAACGAGATTGAAACCCGCCGTGTCGGCTCGGGCCTGCTGATGCAGACAACCGATAACCACGTCTTGCAACTGGCCGACCTGAAAATCGTCACCACGCTGCAACCCACCCCTGCACAACTGCAAGACCTGATGTTTGCTTGGACGGTAGCGCAGTACGTCAAAAGCAACGCCATCGTCTTTTGCAAAGACGGCATGACTATGGGTGTTGGTGCCGGTCAGATGAGCCGCCTTGACTCGGCGCGCATTGCCAGCATCAAGGCGCAGCACGCCAGCTTGTCGCTGCAAGGCACGGCCGTCGCCAGCGATGCCTTTTTCCCCTTCCGCGACGGACTCGATGTGGTGGTGGACGCTGGCGCAACGTGCGTCATCCAGCCCGGCGGCTCGATGCGCGACCAAGAAGTGATTGACGCCGCCAACGAACGCGGCGTGGCGATGGTGTTCACCGGCGTGCGCCATTTCCGCCATTGATGTGACCCAATGCGCGGCAAGCGCTGTCCAAACCAGTAGGCCGTTTGCGGCCCGAAGCCAAAGGTGCCTGGTTTGATCAATCCGTGGGCGCTTTAATGCGCCTCGTCCCAGTTCTTGCCGACGCCCACTTCGGCCAGCAGCGGCACTTGCAGCTGCGCCACGCCGCCCATCAGGCGCGGGATTTCGGCTTGGAGCCAATCGACATCGCTCTCGGGCAGCTCAAACACCAGTTCGTCGTGGACTTGCAGCACCAGCAAGATGGCGGGCTTTTGCGCATCCAGCGCGGCTTGCACTTGCACCATGGCCAGCTTGATCAAGTCTGCTGCCGTGCCTTGCATGGGCGCGTTGATGGCGGCGCGTTCGGCACCGGCGCGGCGCGGGCCGTTGGGGCTGTTGATTTCGGGCAGATACAAGCGCCGGCCCAACACGGTTTCGACGTAGCCCTGCGCTTTGGCCTGCGCGCGCGTGTCGTCCATGTACTGCTTGACGCCGGGGTAGCGCTGAAAGTAGCGGTCGATGTAAGCGGCGGCGGCTTTGGTCTCGATGCCTAAATTTTTGGCCAAGCCAAACGGGCCCATGCCGTAAATCAAACCAAAGTTAATCACCTTGGCGCAGCGGCGCTGCTCGCTTGACACTTGGTCAACTGCCACGCCAAACACTTCGGCGGCGGTGGCGCGGTGGACGTCCAGCCCGGCGTGAAAGGCGTGCAACAGCGCTGCATCGCCGCTCAGGTGCGCCATGATGCGCAGCTCGATTTGGCTGTAGTCGGCGCTGGCAATCACCCGGCCCGCCGGGGCAACAAAGGCGGCGCGAATGCGCCGGCCCTCGGGCGTGCGGATGGGGATGTTTTGCAGATTCGGCTCGTTGCTTGACAGCCGCCCAGTCACAGCCACGGCTTGGGCGTAGTGCGTGTGTACGCGCCCGGTGCGCGGGTGCGCCAGTTGCGCCAGCTTGTCGGTGTAGGTGCCCTTCAATTTGCTCAGGCTGCGGTGCTCTAGCAGTTTTTGGGGCAGTGGGTAGTCTTCGGCCAGTTTCTCCAGCACTTCTTCGTTGGTGCTGCGCGCGCCGGTGGCGGTCTTTTTGATGACCGGCATTCCGAGTTTGTCGAAGAAAATTTCGCCCAATTGCTTCGGCGACGCCAAGTTGAACGGCTGGCCCGCCAGTGCATACGCTTCGTTTTCCAGCGCCAAGATGCGCTGACCCAGCTCGTGGCTTTGCGCGGCCAAGGTGGGCGCGTCGATCAGCACGCCATTGCGTTCGATGCGAAACAGCGCCTCGCTGCTGGCGATTTCCAGCGCATAGATGCCGCGCAGTTTGTCGTTGGCCTGCAACTGCGGCCACAGCACGCGGTGGACGGCCAATGTTTGGTCGGCGTCTTCGCAGGCGTAGGCGGCGGCTTGGTCCAGCGGCACTTGGGCAAACGGGATTTGGTGTACGCCTTTGCCGCACAGGTCTTCGTAGCTGACGCCGCTGCGCCCGGTGTGGCGCGCAGCCAAGCTGGTCAGGCTGTGCGGTTGATGCACTTCCAGCACGTAGCTTTGCAGCATGGTGTCGTGGGCATAGCCGCGCACCTCGATGCCGTAGTTGGCCAGCACGTGGCGGTCGTATTTGACGTTTTGGCCCAGCTTGGCGCGGCGGGCGTCTTGCAGCCACGGTTTTAGGCGCGCCAGCACCTCGGCCAGCGGCAGTTGCGCAGGCGCGTCCAGCCCAGCATGGGCCAGTGGAATGTAGGCAGCAGCGCCGGGTTCAATACTCAGCGACAGGCCGACCAGCTCGGCGCGCATGGCGTCGAGCGAAGTGGTTTCGGTGTCGATGGCGACCAACTCGGCGGCTTGGATGCGCGCCAGCCAAACATCAAACGCATCCCACGTCAGGATGGTGTCGTAAGTGGTGGCGTAGGTGTCGTAAGTGGTGGTGGGCTGCGGCGCGGCGTCGGCTACAGGCTCGGCAAACATATCGCTGGTAGCACTGTCGTCTTTTGTCTTGCCGACGGGCGCGGCAACGCCAGCCAGCGCGGGCACCGCGCCCAGCGCACGCGCCAAGCCTTTGAAGCCGTATTGATCATAAAAATCACGCAAAGCGCCCGTCTGCTGTGCGCTGATAGCTATGCTTTCCATAGCTGGCAGGCCGGGCAAATGTACGCTCAAATCGCAGTCGGTTTTGATGGTGACCAGCTGGCGCGCGGTGGGCAGCCAGTCGAGTGCGGCGCGCAGGTTTTCGCCGACGACGCCTTTGATGTCCGCCGCGTGCGCGACGATGGCGTCGAGTGAGCCGTATTGCGTCAGCCACTTGGCCGCTGTTTTGGCACCAACTTTGGGCACGCCGGGCACGTTGTCTACGGCATCGCCCACCAGCGCCTGAAAATCCACCATCAGCTGCGGCGGCACGCCAAATTCAGCCGTCACGCCAGCCACGTCGCGCTTTTTGCCGTTCATGGTGTCGATGACGGTGACGTGGGCATCGACCAACTGGCTCAGGTCTTTGTCGCCGCTGGAAATGACCACCTTGATGCCTTGGCGCGCAGCAGTAGCGGCCAGCGTGCCAATCACATCGTCGGCTTCGACGCCGGCCATCGCCAGCACCGTCCAGCCCAGCAGCCGCAGCACCTCATGGATAGGCGCAATCTGCGCGCGCAGGTCGTCCTCCATGGGTTTGCGCTGGGCTTTGTAGGCAGGGTAAATGTCGTCACGAAAGGTACGACCGGGGGCGTCAAAAATGCAGACCGCATAGTCGGCCTGCACCTCTTTGCGCAGCGCGCCCACCATGTTGATAAAGCCGCGAATGGCACCGGTGGCGGCGCTGCTGGCGTCGCCGGGCACGGCGCGCAGGTCGGGCATGGCGTGGTAGGCGCGATAAAGGTAGCTGGAGCCGTCGATCAGCACCAAGGTTTTTTGTTCAGTCATGGGGCAATTGTGCATGGGGGGTTGCGCTGGGTGGTGGTGTAATCGGCCCCTTCTGTTGACCCTTAATTTTTTGGTGATTGCTATGAAAAAATGGCTTGCGCTGTTGATCAGTGCCGCTTCCACGCTGGCTTTTGCTGGCATGGAGTTTAAAAACATACCCGAGCCGCTGCACAAGCCACTGGGCAACCACGGCTTGAAGTTGGCACAGTTGGACAAGGGTGGCGTGTTGCGCGTACAAATGGAAAAGCCCGAGGTCAGTGAGCTGGTCTACGCCACCTTCATCTACAACGGCATTTGCGCTGAACAATGGCGCAACCCCGCTCGCTTTGCCACGCTGGCGTTGACGCGGGTCGAGTTGCTGGACGGCAAAGCCGCGCAGGGTTTTGCGTTTGATGCGCGCGGTGACATTTGCGAGCAAATGGGGCAAATGGGCAAAAACTACAAAACCATGATCAGCGAGCGCACCGTGGCGTGCAACGCCGGTGTCTGCCCACCAGCGCGCTAATTTTTAAGCCGCAGCGGCGCTGTCAGACCAGCGCAGCGCCCTGCTAGGGATTGGCCACCCCCCTACAATCGCGCCATGCGCGTTGTCCCACTTCTATTGCTGCTGGCTTTGGCCGGTAGCCCCGCCCTGGCCCAAAATACCAGTCAAAACCCTGTTCAGCCCAATACCAGCAAGCCTGATCAGCTATCAAACAAAGAGCAAACTTCTGGCCGTCTCAACCAGCGCGGCGAGCGTATTCGGGTGGAAGACGAGGGCAGCCGCATCGACGAGCTGCGCGTCGGCGGTCAAACCCACAGCATCAGCGTGCAACCCAAGGTGGGTAACCTGCCAGCCTACGAGGTACAGCCATCTGACGGCGTGCGCAACCGCGCCCGCAATGGCGCCGAGACCGACACCGGCACCCGCGTCTGGAATCTGAAAAAATTCTAAATTCTGATTGCTGGGCGCGCCAGCCTCTAGCTGCTGGCGTGGCTTTTTATGTTTAGCCTTCCTTTTCTTGTGTTCTGAGCCATGGCCGTATTTACCAAAGTCTCGCCCGAAGAAGCGCGCGCGCTGCTGCACCGTTTGCAATTGGGCGAGCTGCGCCAGTTGCGCGGCATCGAAGGCGGTATTGAAAACACCAACTACTTCGTCACCACCGACTCGGGCGAGTTTGTGCTGACGCTGTTTGAGCGCCTGAGCGCCGAGCAGCTGCCGTTTTATTTACACCTGATGCGCCACTTGGCGCACGCCGGCATTCCGGTGCCCGACCCGCAGGCCGACCAGCACGGCAACATCTTGCACAGCGTCTGCGGCAAGCCCGCCGCCGTGGTCAACAAGCTGCATGGGCGCAGCCAGTTGGCGCCGCAAGCGGTGCATTGCGCCGCAGTGGGCGCCATGCTGGCGCGAATGCACTTGGCCGGGCGTGGTTTTGAGCGCCAACAGCCCAATCTGCGCGCCCTGCCATGGTGGAACGAGACGGCGCCAGTGGTGCTGCCCCATTTGCACGCCGAGCAGGCGGCGCTGCTGCAGTCTGAGCTGGCCTATCAAAACCACATTGCCGCCTCATCGGCCTACACCGCACTGCCACGCGGGCCGGTACACGCTGATTTGTTTCGCGACAACGTGATGTTTGACGGTGAGCAGCTCACTGGTTTTTTTGATTTTTATTTTGCCGGCATCGACAGCTTTTTGTTCGACTTGGCGGTGTGCCTCAACGACTGGTGCATTGACTGGGAAACCGGTGCGCACGATGCGGCGCGCTGTGAGGCCATGCTGGCGACCTATCAAGCGGTGCGGCCCCTGACAGAGGACGAGCGCAGCCTGCTGCCCGCCATGGCGCGTGCTGGGGCGCTGCGGTTTTGGATTTCGCGCCTGTGGGACTACTACCTGCCGCGCGAGGCCCAAGTGTTGACACCACACGACCCGCGCCACTTTGAGCGCGTACTGCGCCAGCGCATTGCGCAGCCCGTGCAAGCACCGGTACAAGTATGAAGCTCAATATCGTCCCTGCCCGCACCGGCGTCACTTGGGTCAAGGGAGGAATTAGCGTGTTCTGGCGCCAGCCCATGGCCATGGCGGCGCTGTTCTTTATGACCATGGCCGCCATGTCGCTGGCGTCTTTGGTGCCACTGATTGGCACCGTGCTGGCGCTGGCGCTGCTGCCGTCGGCCACGCTGGTAATGATGGTGGCCGCAGCCGAGGCGATGCAAGGGCGCTTTCCGACACCGGCGCTGCTGCTTGCCGCGTTGCGCACCGGGCGCCAACACCTGCGCCACCTGCTGGTGCTGGGTGCCCTGTATGCCAGCGGCTTTATGGCGGTGATGGGGGTGTCGGCACTGTTTGATGGCGGTCAGTTTGCGCAGGTGTATTTGGGCGGCGCTGCCATCACCCGCGAGGCAGCCGAAAGCGACGCCTTCCAGCGCGCTATGTGGGTGGCAATGCTGCTGTACTTGCCGTTGTCGCTGATGTTTTGGCACGCACCGGGGCTGGTGCATTGGCACGGCGTGCCGCCGGTCAAAAGCCTGTTTTTTAGCCTTGTCGCTTGCGTGCGCAACTTTGGCGCGTTTGTGGTGTTTGGGCTGGCGTGGTTTGGTGTATTTGCTTTGGGCGGCGTGCTTATCAGCTTGGTGTCGGCCCTGTTGGCGGTGCTGGGCGTGTTCAGCGCTGAGAGCGCCCCCAGCGCTATTGGTGGGCTGATGCTGGGGCTGGCGATGGTGATGGCGGCCATGTTTTTCAGCTCCATCGTCTTTAGCTTTCGCGACTGCTTTCAGCCGCCGCAAGCTGCGCCGACCGACGCTACCGACGCTACCGACGCCAGCAGCATTGACACCTTGGTCTAAAAAACGCAGCTCAAGGTACCAGCCGGAATACGGCCAGTGTGCGACTGAGCACTCCGGCGTTAAAGCTCATGGCGGTGGCAGCGGCGGCAGACTCTTCGACCAAGGCGGCGTTTTGCTGCGTCACCCGGTCCAAGTCGGCCACGGCCTCGTTGACCTGCGAAATACCAATCGACTGCTCGCGCGTGGCGGTGCTGATGTGATCCATTAGCTGATTGACCTGCGCCACCGACTGCACCACCTCGTCAATGGTTTGGCCTGCGGTCTGCATTTGCCCGGCACCGCGCTGAATGTGGGCGCTGGACTCGCCAATCAAGCCGCGAATCTCGCCCGCTGCCGTGGCGCTGCGCTGCGCCAGTGCGCGCACCTCGCCAGCCACCACCGCAAAGCCCCGGCCCTGCTCGCCGGCGCGCGCGGCTTCTACCGCTGCATTGAGCGCCAAGATGTTGGTCTGAAACGCAATACCTTCAATCGTGGCAATAATTTGCCCCATCTTGTGCGAGGACTGCTCAATCGACTGCATCACCGCGCCGATGTCGGCCACCGCTTGTCCGCCGCGCTGCGCCAACTCGGCGCTGGTGGCGCTTTGGTGCAGCACCTGCTGCACGGTATCAACCAATTGATGCACCGTACTGGACAACTCTTCCATCGACGCAGCGGTTTGTTGCAAACTGCTGGCTTGCGATTCAGTGCGTGCCGACAAGTCTTGCGCACCATGGGCGATTTCGCTGGAGATATTGCCAAAGCTGCCAATCTCGGCGCGCGCATCGCCAATAACTGCCCGTGTATTGATCTGAATTTGCTGCAAACGCTCCATCAGCATGGCCAAAGGGTGGCGCTCAGAAATGGGTTTTTCAAATTCATCATCCCGGGCCACCGAGCAGCCCGCAATAGTAATGGCAAAGCGATTGGCGTCTTCTAGCCCTCTGGTAATGCGCCGGTGGAAACACCACAAAGTAAAGAGCGAAAACGCCACCACGGTCAGCGCCTGTAACGCCAAAACTTCCAATCCCTGCCAACCCATAGCTTGGGGCAGCAGCGCCGCCACCCACAGCGGCAGCATCATGAACAGCAAGCGCTGTGTGAACGAAGCGCGCTGCAAGCGTTCAATTTGATTGAGCAAGCCTGTGCTGCGCACCCGCCCGGCGTGCAGCCGAAAACGCACTTTGCCCGATTCACGCTGGCGCTTGATGCGCTCATACAGCGCCTCGGCCTGGCGCACCTCATCGCGCGAGGGCTTGGCCCGCACCGACATATAGCCCTTGGGCTTGCCGTTTTCCATGATGGGTGTGACGTGGGCACGCACCCAGTAAGAGTCGCCATTTTTGCGCCGGTTTTTGACAATACCAATCCAACTGCGACCGTGGCCAATGGTGGACCACAAGTCTTTAAATGCCTCTGGCGGCATATCCGGATGGCGCACCATGCTGTGCGGCTGTCCCATCAACTCTTCCATGTCGTAACCGCTCACACGGGCAAATGCCGCATTGCAGTGAATCATGACACCCTTATGGTCAGTGGTAGACATCAACAACTCTTCGCCGGGAAAGTCGTATTCATCGCCTGTAACGGGCAAATTAATTTGCATTAAAACTCCTTGAGGATGCTCTGGAGTGTAAAAAAATTTCGTTCTGTTTCTATAGAAACATTACGGAACATCGGTTTACTGTTGGTTTGCTGTCGGTTTTGGTCACAGCGGGCCATTGTTGGCATTCAGGCGCGTGGATAAATACTGGGATAGGTGCCGGGCAGCAAGATGCTGCTATCGACCTGATCGATCTGTGTGCGGCCGCAAAACGCCATGGTGATGTCCAGCTCTTTTTGGATGATTTCCAGCGCCCGCGTCACGCCAGCCTGGCCAAAAGCCCCCAAGCCATACAAAAAACTGCGCCCAATCATGGTGCCGTGTGCCCCCAAGGCACGTGCTTTGAGCACGTCTTGCCCGCTGCGGATACCGCCATCCATCCACACCTCAATGTCTTTACCCACGGCTGCAGCAATGGCGGGCAGCGCTGCAATTGACGATGGCGCACCGTCCAATTGGCGCCCGCCGTGGTTGCTGACGATGAGCGCATCCGCACCGCTATCGACCGCCAAGCGGGCATCTTCGGCCTCCATGATGCCTTTGAGAATGAGCTTGCCGCCCCAGCGCTTTTTGATCCACTCCACATCGCCCCAATTCAATTCGGGGTCGAACTGCTCGGCTGTCCACGACGACAGCGACGACATATCGCCCACCCCCTTGGCATGACCAACGATGTTGCCAAAGCTGCGCCGGGGCGTGCCCAACATACCCAAGCACCAGCGCGGCTTGGTGGCAAGGTTGATCAAGTTGGCCAAGGTGGGTTTGGGCGGCGAGGACAGGCCATTTTTAATGTCCTTGTGGCGCTGTCCCAAAATTTGCAAATCCAGCGTCAATTGCAGCGCTGTGCAACCGGCCGCCTTGGCGCGTTCGATCAGGCGTTCGATGTAATCGCGGTCGCGCATCACATACAGCTGAAACCAAAAACCTGGCCCAGCGTGCTGCGCCACGTCTTCAATTGAGCAAATGCTCATGGTCGAGAGCGTGAACGGAATGCCAAATGCCTGCGCCGCACGGGCGGCCAAAATTTCACCATCGGCGTGTTGCATTCCGGTCAGGCCAGTAGGCGCAATGGCCACGGGCATGGACACCGGCTGGCCGACCAAAGTGCTGCGTGTGCTGCGCCCAGTCATGTTCACCGCCACGCGTTGGCGCAGCTTGATGCTTTGAAAATCGGCCTCGTTGGCGCGGTAGGTGCTTTGGGTGTATGAACCCGAGTCGCAATAGTCATAAAACATACGCGGCACACGGCGCTTGGCGATCACGCGCAAGTCTTCAATACAGGTGATTTTGGACAGATCGGTCATGGCAAGGGCTCCTCATTGGGCGGCGGGTGTGTGCATGGTAGGTGCAGCACATCCCCTTGCCCAGAGCGCCAAAGCAAAACGCCCGTTGGCGTCAGGTGGCGTCAGGAACCAGCCTGTGCTGCCCCCCTGCGCCGGTAAACAAGCGAAACTGCATCCGGCCTGAACGCTTGGCGGTGTACATGGCCTCATCGGCGTGGCGTGCCAGCTCATCAAAGGTGTTGCCGTCCTGCGGGTATATGGCAATGCCGCCGCTCACGCCAATTTTGAGCGAGTGCCCTTGCACTTGCAGTGGCTGTGCGCAGATAGCCAAAATTTTGCGTGCCACCATATAGGCCTGTTCCAAGCCCTCTAGCCCCTGCAATAGCGCAACAAATTCATCACCACCTTGGCGACAGACACTGTCAGACTGGCGCACCGCCGCGCGCAAGTGCTGCGCAAATTGCACCAGCAGCAAGTCGCCCACGTTGTGGCCCAAGGTATCGTTGACTTGCTTGAAACCATCCAGGTCGAAATACAGCACCGCCACTTGGTGGCCCGCGCGCTGCGCCAGCGCCAGCGCTTGAGCCGCGCGTTCTTGGATCAGCACCCGATTGGGCAAGTCAGTCAAGGCATCGTAATGCGCCAAATGGGCCAAGCGCGCTGCCATGGCCACAGACTCGGTTACATCGTGCAACACCATCACCGCGCCAGTTACTTTGCCGTCAGCATCTTTGATGGGGCTGGCCGACTCTTCCACATCAAACCGCTGCCCATCGGCGCGCTGTAGCACCACGTTGGGTGTTGGTCCAAAGGTGCGCGCTTGCTCCAGCGCCTGGCACAGTGGGCTGGCGTCCGTGGCCGCGCGACCCGCCACCTGCAGCGGTGCGACCTTGTCAATGTGCTGACCGGCAGCGGCAAACGCCTGCCAACCGGTCATGCGCTCGGCCATTGGGTTAAGGTAAGTAACGCAGGCTTTGGCATCGGTACACAGCACGGCATCGCCAATCGACTGCAGCGTCAGGCGCATCCGCTCTTTTTCTTCAAACAGCTCGTTCTCCATGTGCTTGCGCTCGGTGATGTCGGTGATTTGAACGAACACCCCGCGCACTACTGATTTGCCCTCGGGGGTGGTGTCCATGTCGGGCACATAAGAGACGATAGTGAAGCACTCGCGGCCACGGGCGTCGTGCATGGTGCGCTCAAACAATTGCCGCTGGCCTTGCAGCGCCTGCTCAATATAGGGCTGTGATTGGGCATAGATAATAGGGCCGAGCACTTGGCTGATATGCGTTTTATGCAGCACCTCGGCGGTCACACCAAACCAGCTTTGATAGGCATGGTTGGTAAAGCGATTGCACTGCTCACGATCCCAGTAGGAGACCATTGATGGCAGGTTGTCCAAAATGGTGTGCAAGTCGTGCTCGGCCTGGCGCAGTTCCCCACTGACCCGCTGACGCGCCGCCAGCTCGCGTGCAAACAGCATTGCCAAGCCGATGCAAGCGGCCATCAATATCAGTGCAAAACTGCCCAACTGCCAAGCGCTGCGCCGCCAATGCGCCAAGATGGTGTCGGTCGATTGCGCCACATTGATAATCAGGGGGTAGCTGCCTACATGCCGAAAGGCATACATACGCTGCACACCGTCGAGGGTGGCAGTGCCAACAAAAAGGCCATTGTCAGATGCCAACATATGCTCCATGTTGGGGGTTCCTGCAATGCTGCGCCCGGCGTCAGCGCCGTTATATGGAAACCGCGCCAGAATAACGCCATCGTTGCGAATCAAATTGGCACCGCTCTTGGCACCCAAGTTGAGCGCGCTCAGTAGCTCATCAAAGTAGCTGAGTCGCACGGCCACCACCACCACACCGGCAAAGTAGCCCTGGCGGTCAAAGTAAGCCCGGCTTATGGGCAAAGCCAATACATTCGATTTGCCCATGGTCTGGGGCCGACCGACGTAAACCCCCTGGTGCGCGCCACTGCTGTGCGCGGCGAAATAGTCGGTGGCAGCAATGTTGATTGGCGTGATTAAGGGGCCGTTGCTGTCCTGCACGATGTTGCCGTGAGCGTCGCTGAGACTGACCGCCGCCACCGCCGACGAGCGCAGCGAGTAATCAAACAGTATCTGCGCGCGCAAATTGGGCGGCAAAGCCATGACGTCAGACTGATTGGCGCTAT
>CAIRYF010000169.1 GCA_903882725.1 uncultured Simplicispira sp. | reverse complement strand
GTTGCAGCAGTTCCTCCTGCTTATAGCCGTACTTTTGCATCAGCTCTGCCTGCACGGGTGCGGGGCGCGACAGCATGAGGAGTGAGTTGATTTCTCGCACCAAATAATCGCTGTGCGTGCTGACGATGACGCGTAAATCAGCGTTGACCAGACGCGCCAACAAGCGCGCCATCAGGCGCTGGTTGGCGGGGTGCAGGTTCAACTCTGGCTCGTCCATCATCAAAACATCGCCGGGCTGCGCATCGTATTCAAGGTAGGCCCACAGCCCAAACAAGCTTTTGACGGTGGACGAGGTCAAATGCAAATCGAGCTTGGGGGGTGTATGCCCGTCGCCACGCTTGGTTTTGTAGGGAGTGAAGCTGATGTCGCCTTCAGCATCCACGTCATAGCGCCCACCAATGATTTTTTTGATCTCTTCGGCCATCTCGTGGAATGGCCCTTTTTTCTTTTTGCGCGTCTCGGGCAAATCGTTGAGCCAATCGATGTAATCGGCAATCGGCTGGGCATACCGCGAGGCCATGACATGCTGAATCAAAGCGTTGATGTTGATGTCTTTGTCTTTTTTAGACGCGTGGTGCAGCAAGGCCGATCGGCGACTGGCCAGCTCGCGATAAAACAAGTGCAGACCATTGCGCTCCGCCGGCACCAAGAAAACATTGCGCCTGGGTGGATTGCCAATCAGATGCCTAGCGATGGCCTCGGCTAGAAAAATTTCAGTATCTGGAAACGCCGCCAACTGAACCAGCTGCACTTGGCTGGATCCGGCCTCTTTACTGATCCGCAAAACTTGGTGTTGGTCACGCCCCAGCACCAAGCTGACGTCCAGCGGCAGCGCGATAGCTTGGGCTGTCAATTGGGCAATGTCCACATCCCAGTCAAAGCGACTGCCTTTAAACAACTCTGGCGCGCTGTTAAAAACACGCGGCAAGCTGCGCTCTATTGCGGCGTCGATGGTTTTGACCAGTTTTTTGCCATGTTCGTGGGTCCATGCCGCCAGATCCAACTTGGCCTGCCCGTCGCGCTCCAACTCTGTCGCCAGAACATCCATACCCGGCAGCTTGTGCAAGCGTAGGCCCGTCAGAAAGGCATACAGCGCATACATCACCCACGTCTTGCCCGTGTTGTTCTGGCCGCAAACCAAGGTGAGCGGCTTGAATTCAATCACGCCTGCGTCATCGCTCAGGCAGCCCAACTTGGCTGGTTTGAAGCGCCAGCTCGCGAGCTCTAAGCGCTGTGCAGTAGATTTTTGCTTTGTCATAGTCGGCTCCAAAACCCAAATCTTCGGGAATTTAAAACCCAGATCATCCACGATGTACTGCGCACTGAGACGGTGGCAATACCTGGTCTGCGCACAGGACACCAACAAACGCCCCAAGCACCTCACACACCAGCCTTTGGCACACAGAATTTCCGGCGCAATGCCTAATGAGACTTTGTAACTAAAATGCCGCCTTGGATTTTCCCTCGCGCCAGCCTGACGAAACGCACGCCCTATCGCTGGGGCCGGTTCAAGGATTGCCGACCAGCGGAGACCCGCGTTTTTTTGTCAATAGGAAGTGCCTACCATGGGATACATCAAAAATCTGCCAGTGACAGCCAAGCTGTTGCTGGGCTTTGGGCTGTTGCTGGTACAGGCTCTGCTGATCACAGCCGCCGGTCTGTTTGGTTTGCACACCACCCAAGAATCCATGATTCGCCTGAAGGTTTATGGCGGTATGTACGACGCGACGGTGGCCGCGCGCGATGCCAATTTTTCCTACGCACTGGACCAAAGCCGGGAACACTTCAAGGCGCACGATGAGGCTGTCAGCAGCATCGAGGAGTCACTGCGCACCATGGTGGCTGAAATCGACAGCGGCGGCCGCTGGAGCAAGGCCGACCAGGACTGGGTACTGGCGTTGACGGCAGATCTTCAGCGCTACGTCAAAGACCACCAAGCAGCCCTCAACCAAAGCAGCACAGGGGCAGCGGCAGGCCAGATTCAACCCCTCAATGAGCGACTGGCCACCCTGCAAACCGACATCAACGCCCACTACACCACCGAAGAAGGTCGGCTACAAGGGGCCATCAGCACCAGCAACTGGCAACTGATCGGCACTTGGCTGCTGTCACTGGTGTTTGGGCTGGGCATGGCGCTGCTAATTTCGCGACAGATCGTGCGACCACTGCAAGAAGCGCTACAGATCGGTAGGCAACTGGCCAACGGCGACCTGACCATCCATCCGCACAGCGCCCACAGCGACGAGCCGGGCCAACTTATCAATGTGCTGGCCACCGTGGTAGCCAATCTGCACCAGATGATCGACAAAATCCGCATCAGCACCGAGCAAATCTTGAGCGCCGCCGCAGAGATCGTCGCTGGCAGCACGCATCTGTCGCAGCGCACCGAACAGCAGGCCGCCGCCGTCGAGGAAACCGCTTCCACCATGGCCCAACTGAGTGCCACCATCCACAAAACGGCAGACAACACCGCCCAAACGCACGACCTGACAAGCCGTGCTGAAGGTGCCGTGCAGCACAACGGCACGATGATGGAAGCCGTGACGCAATGTATGCAGGGCATCAACCGCTCGTCAGAAAAGATGTCTGAAATCATCGGCGTGATCGAGCTGATCGCCTTTCAGACCAACATCTTGGCGCTCAATGCAGCGGTAGAAGCCGCACGCGCGGGTGAACAAGGCAAGGGCTTTGCGGTGGTGGCGGGAGAAGTGCGCTCACTGGCGCAAAAAAGTGCGACAGCGGCCAAAGAAATCAAAGAATTGATCGGCACCTCGGTCGGCCAAATCCAAGAAGGCGGTCAACTGGTTGAACGCGCCAACACAGCCATGCAAGGTGTGGTGCAGGACGTGGGCAACATCCGCACCCTGATGGCCGAGATTGCCAAAGCCAGTCAAGAACAAAGCACCGGCATCAGCCAAACCAACCAAGTAGTCGCACAAATTGACATCAGCACCCAGCAAAACGCAGCACTGGCCGAGCAATCCTCAGCCGCCGCTGGCACGCTGGAGGAGCAAGCAGCAGCGCTATCGCACGCCGTAGGCGCGTTTCGGCTGAAGGCGCTGGCGGGCTAAAGCGCATACCACACGCCGCGCCTAGTTGGCGAGAGATAAATTTGGGTCAAAATAGCCTCTAGCCCTTTCAGTGCAAGCGGTTGTAGCTATTGATTTTGCGTCGCATCCACCCATGAGTTCCTCGCGCTTTGCTCCGATTGACGCGCTGCGCGGGCTGGCGGCGCTGTTGGTGGTGTGGCTGCACGTCACCGAGGTTTTTATGCAGCTGCCGGTGCCGCCAGCCGGGGCTTGGTTGTATGAGGCGGCGGCAGCGGTCGATACCGGGCGCATCGGCGTGGTGCTGTTTTTTGCCATCAGCGGCTTTGTGATTCCGTCCAGCCTGCCAGCGACTGCGCCCGGCGCTGCCACTGGGGCGCTGCGGGTGTTTGTGGTGCGGCGGTTTTGGCGGCTGTTTCCGGTCTATTGGGTGTCGCTGGCCGGTGCCGCGTTGATGGCTTGGTGGCTGCACGCGCCGCTGCCTTGGGCGGCGCTGGCCGCCAATGTGACGATGCTGCAAGGCTGGTGGGGCGTGCCCGATGCGCTGGGGCTGTACTGGAGTTTGCGGCTGGAGTTGGTGTTTTACCTGCTGTGCGCGGGCCTGTTTTACGTCGGCGTCCTGCGCAAACCGGGCGCGCTGGCGGCGGCCATCCTTGCCTGCGCTGCGGTGGTGCTGGGCGCGGTGGTGTTCAAGGCGTGGCTGGCGCCCGGGACGGTGTGGCCCGAAGGCTGGGCTTTTTTGCCGCTGTACAGCCTGTTTATCGCCACCATGTTCTGGGGCGCGCTGTTTCGCTGCTGGCATGACCAGCGCACCAGCGGCACTGGCTTGCCGTTTGCGCGCTGGGTGCAGGTGCTGTTTTGCTTGTTTCCGCTGGGCATGGGCTTGGGGCCGCTGTGTGTGCCGTTGCTGCTGCACTGGGTGCCCAGCGCACCAGCAGCGCCGCTGTGGAAGATGTTGATTGCGCAGGCGCTGGGCGTCGGGCTGTTTGTTGGGCTGGCGCTGTATTGGCGCCAGCCCAGTCGCTTATGGCTGTGGCTGGGCACGATCAGCTATTCGCTGTATTTATTTCATCCCTTGGTTTTTTACCCGCTGTTTGTCGCCGTGCGCGATGGCTATTGGCCAGCGCTGGCCCATGCGCCGTTACCGGTCTATCTGCTGTTGTCGCTGCTGGGCAGCGTGGCGCTGGCGGCGGCGGTGTATTACGGCGTCGAGCAACCGGCGATGCGTTTAGGGCTGCGTCGGTCGGGGCGTTAGTTTTTCGCGCAGTCGCCATCCATCCCAGCCATACCGGCCAGCTTTTGCAGGCGCGAGCGTTTGTCCAAGCAGGCTTGGTGCTGCGCCGCTGCGGCTTGCTGTTGCGCCTGCTGCTGTGCCAGATGCACGGCTTGGGCGCGTTCGGTTTGCAGCTGCGCCACGCGGGCGCGGATGTGCGGCATGGC
>CAIRYF010000168.1 GCA_903882725.1 uncultured Simplicispira sp. | reverse complement strand
CTATATCAAGGTCAACGACCTGGCTAAAGGCCGCGATGGTCTGCAGTCACCCATCGTCAAAAACATCCAAGACAGCGTGCTGACCGAAGTGCTAGAGCGCACCGGCGCACAAAACGGTGACCTGCTGTTCTTCGGTGCCGACAAAGAAAAAATCGTCAATGACGCCATTGGCGCGCTGCGCATCAAAATCGGCCACAGCGAATTTGGTAAGAAAAACGGCCTGTTTGAAGACCGCTGGGCACCGCTGTGGGTGGTGGACTTTCCGATGTTCGAGCACGACGAAGAAAACGACCGCTGGGTCGCCGTACACCACCCCTTCACCGCACCCAAAGACGGGCACGAAGACTACATGGTCACCGCCCCCGAAAAGTGCATCTCCAAGGGCTACGACATGGTGCTCAACGGCTGGGAAATGGGCGGCGGCTCGGTGCGTATCCACCGCGCCGATGTGCAGCGCAAAGTGTTCGACGCGCTCAAAATCACGCCCGAAGACGCGCAGCAAAAGTTTGGCTTCTTGCTGGACGCGCTGCAATACGGCGCACCACCGCACGGCGGCTTGGCCTTTGGTCTGGACCGCATCGTCACCATGATGACCGGTGCCGAGTCGATCCGTGACGTGATCGCCTTCCCCAAAACCCAGCGCGCCCAGTGCCTGCTGACGCAAGCGCCCTCGCCGGTCGATGAAAAGCAACTGCGCGAACTGCACATCCGCCTGCGCAATCTGGATGCGGTGAAGGCCGGCTGATAAGCGGTTGCTGTTGCAGATAAAGCAATGGGGCACCTGCGGGTGCCCTTTTTTCGTCTTGCTGCCACAATTTGCCCCACGATGACCACACTCCTCAATGACTCCGGCATTCTGCGGGTTGCCACTTACAACATCCACAAAGGCGTGCAAGGCATTGGCCCGGCGCGCCGCTTGGAAATTCACAACCTGGGTCACGCGGTCGAGCAGCTGGACGCCGACATCATCTGCCTGCAAGAAGTGCGCAAGATGAACCGCAGCGAGGCGCTGTATTTCAAGCGCTGGCCGGATGTTCCCCAAGCTGAGTTTTTGGCCCCCGAGGGCTACTCTTCTGTCTACCGCACCAACGCTTTTACGCGCCACGGCGAGCATGGCAATGCGCTGCTGACGCGCTGGCCGGTGATTGGCCATCAGCACGAAGACATCTCCGATCACCGCTTTGAGCAACGCGGCTTGCTGCACGTGCAAGTGGATTTGCAGGGCAAACACGTCCACGTCATCGTGGTGCATTTGGGCCTGATTCCGGGCAGCCGGGTGCGCCAAGTGCAACGCCTGCGCCAGTTCATTGAGCGCGAAATCCCGGACAACGCACCGCTGATCGTCGCCGGCGACTTTAACGACTGGGGTTTGCAGATCAAAACCGCCTTGGCACGCTTTGGTTTGATTGAGTTTGATGCGACGCAGGCGCTGACCTATCCGGCGCGCCTGCCGCTGGTGCAGCTGGACCATATTTATGTGCGCGGCCTGACGCCGCTGGGTCTGAAGGTGCCGCGCGGGCGCATTTGGTGGCGTATGTCCGATCACTTGCCGCTGATTGCCGAATTCCAAGTCTAGGCAGGGCCGTTTTGAGCGACGACTTTGATTTGGCGCTGGACTTTGATCTGGGCGATGGGCACTGCGTGCGCTTGCTGCAAGGGACGGTGGAGCTGTTTCCAGCACTGATCCGCGCTCTGGATGACGCCCAAGTCGCTGTCCAGCTAGAAACCTATATTTTTGATTGCACCGGCGCAGGTGCCGAGGTGGCCGCCGCACTGGTGCGCGCAGCGCAGCGCGGCGTACACACTTGTGTACTGGTCGATGGCGTTGGTACCGCTCCGTTGCTGGCCGACTGGGCCGCGCGCTTTGAGGTGGCGGGGGTGTATTACCGGCAATATTCGCCGCTGGGGCCGCTGGGGCTGCTGTTGCCCCAGCGCTGGCAGCGCCTGCACCGCAAGCTGTGTGTGGTCGACCGGCAGGTTTTGTTTTGCGGCGGCATCAATGTGCTGGATGATTTTTACGACCCCAACTATGGCGCGTTGACGGCACCGCGCTTTGATTTTGCGGTGCAGGTCAGCGGCCCTTTGGTCAGCCAAGCCAGCGACACCATGGAGAAGCTGTGGCAGCGGATGCAAGTGGTCAGCGATATTGGCCAGCGCCATTTGAGCGCTGCGCTGCGCGCCTTGCACGCGGCCAACGTGGCACGCCGCAGCGCACGCCAGCCGCCGACGGGCCGGTTGCACGCGCTGCTGGTGCTGCGCGACAACGTGCGCAACCGCAGTCGGATTGAAAAGTCTTACTTGCGTGCTTTAGGTTTTGCACGCGAAGAAATCATCATCGCCAACGCCTACTTTGTGCCCGGGCGCAAGCTGCGCCGTGCGCTGGTGCTGGCGGCGCAGCGCGGTGTGCGTGTGCGTCTGCTGCTGCAAGGGCGCTACGAATACTTTATGCAGTACCACGCCGCGCGCCCGGTGTATGGTGCGCTGCTGGCGGCGGGGGTCGAAATCCACGAATACGCGCCGAGCTTTTTGCACGCCAAGGTGGCCGTCATCGATGCACTGGCACTGCGCCCATGGGCCACG
>CAIRYF010000167.1 GCA_903882725.1 uncultured Simplicispira sp. | reverse complement strand
TGCCTTCGACTTCGGGGTGGCCTTTGTGGCCAATCATGATGAATTCGTAGCCCTCGTGCGCCAGTTTGGCGACTTCGACGTGGACTTTGGTCACCAGCGGACAGGTGGCGTCAAAGATGCTAAAGCCGCGCGCTTGGGCCTCCAGTTGCACCGCTTTGCTGACGCCGTGGGCGCTGAACACCAGCGTGGCACCCGGCGGCACATCGCTGAGTTCTTCGATAAAAATCGCGCCTTTGGCCTTCAGGTCGTTGACGACGTAGGTGTTGTGGACGATTTCGTGGCGCACATAAATGGGCGCGCCAAATTTTTCGAGGGCGCGCTCGACGATCTCAATCGCCCGATCGACCCCGGCGCAAAAACCGCGTGGTGCGGCCAGCAAAACCTCTTGCGGATGCTTCACAGCGCGCCGATCACGTGTACTTCAAACGTCACCGGCTGACCGGCCAGCGGGTGATTGAAGTCAAAACGCACTGCGCCATCGCTCTCGCGCACCTCAATCACCGAGCCGGCGTAGCTGCCTTGGCCGTCGGGGGTCGGAAAGGTGGCGACGTCGCCAATAGCGTATTGCTCGTCGGGGTCGCCCAACTCATTGAGCATTTGGCGCGCCACCCATTGCTGCATCTCGGCATTGCGTGGGCCAAAGGCCTCGCCAGCGGCCAAGTCAAAGCTGGCGCGGGCGCCATCTTCGAGGCCCAGCAGGCGCTGCTCTAGCGCGGGCGATAACTCGCCGTTGCCCAGCGTCAGCGTGGCTGGTTTGTCGTTAAAAGTGTTGATCACGTCACCAGCGGGGCCGGCCAGACGGTAATGCAAGGTAAGAAATGAGCCCGGTTGAACAGTTGCCATAAGTGCCTCTATAAACTCACGCCATTTTATGGCTGGCGCTTGGCGCCCTATCGCCCCATGTCCCTGAAAGACCTTCCCACTGACGCGCAGCCGCGCGAAAAGCTGCTGGCACGCGGCCCGGCGGCACTGGCCGATGCCGAGCTGCTGGCCATCTTGCTGCGCACCGGCATCGTGGGCAAAGGCGTGTTGCAACTGGCCCAAGAGCTGCTCGATCCACCGGCAAGTGACGGTGTGGGCGGCGTGGGCGGTGGCTTTGGCGGCATTGGCGGACTGCTGCAAGCCAGCAGCAGCGACCTGTCGCGCATCAAAGGCCTTGGCCCGGCCAAGTGCGCCGAGCTGATCGCCGTGATGGAGTTGGCGCGGCGCGCCTTGGCGCAGCAACTGCGCACGCGCGAGGTGTTTGACTCGCCCGATGCCGTCAAGCACTACCTGCAACTGCATTTGGCGCACAAGCCGCACGAGGTGTTTGCGGTGCTGTTTTTGGACAGCCAACACCGGCTGCTGGCGCTGGAGGAGATGTTTCGCGGCACGCTGACGCAAACCAGCGTCTACCCGCGCGAAGTGGTGCTGCGCGCCCTGCACCACCATGCCGCTGCCGTCGTGCTGGCGCACAACCATCCCAGCGGCAGCGTGCAGCCCAGCCGCGCCGACGAGGCGCTGACGCAGACGCTCAAAAGCGCGCTGGCGCTGGTGGATGTGCGCGTACTCGACCACGTGATCGTCGCGCCCGGCCAAGCGCTGTCGATGGCCGAGCAGGGCTTGGTATGACGCCCGCGCCGACCCCTGCCGGCGCCGCTGCTACCGAGTTGTCCGGCGCGCTGGCGGCCGCCTTGCTGCGTGCCAACGCCGCTCCCGCCCCACCAGCGCCCGCCGCGCCGCCCGCCACCGAGACGCCCCGCGCCCAGCGCCGC
>CAIRYF010000166.1 GCA_903882725.1 uncultured Simplicispira sp. | reverse complement strand
AGCGCCGCATGGCCGGCGACTTGCCGGCCGAGTGGAGCGCACATGTCGACACCGTGCTGGCCAAATTGAACGAAAAGACCGAGACCATCGCCACGCGCAAGGCATCCCAGAACAGCATCGAAGCCTTTGCACCGAAGCTGCCGGAACTGCTGGGCGGTTCGGCCGACCTGACCGGCTCCAATTTGACCAACTGGTCCGGCTCGAAGTCGGTGACGCGCGAGGGCCGCGGCAACTATATCCACTACGGCGTGCGCGAATTCGGCATGGCCGCGATTGTCAATGGCATCGCCCTGCACGGCGGCTTCATCCCCTACGGCGGCACTTTCCTGATGTTCTCGGAATACGCCCGCAATGCCTTGCGCATGGCGGCGCTGATGAAACAGCGGTCGATTTTCGTGTTTACCCACGATTCGATCGGCCTCGGCGAAGATGGCCCGACCCATCAGCCGGTGGAGCAGATCGCCAGCTTGCGGCTGATCCCCAACATGGACATGTGGCGTCCCTGCGACACGGTAGAATCAGCCGTGGCATGGGCTTCCGCAATCGAGCGCCGCGACGGCCCGACCTGCATGGCGTTCTCGCGGCAGAACCTGCCTTTCGTCAAGCGCAAGGCGGCAACGCAGGCCAACATCCGGCGCGGCGGCTACGTACTGATAGATAGCGTCGGAGCGCCCAAGGTGGTGCTGATCGCCACCGGGTCGGAAGTGGATCTGGCGCTCAAGGCGCAAGCCAAACTGGCCGACGAAGGCGTTCCGGTGCGCGTGGTATCGATGCCCTGCACCAACATTTTCGACCGGCAGGATGCGGCGTATCGCGCCAGCGTGCTGCCCAAAGGCGTGCCGCGAGTAGCGGTCGAAGCAGGCGTGACCGATGGCTGGTACAAGTACGTCGGGCTGGAAGGGGCGGTCATCGGCCTTGACCGCTTTGGCGAGTCGGCCCCGGCCGGTGCGCTGTTCAAGGAATTCGGGTTTACCGTTGAGAATGTGGTGGCGACGGTAAAGGGTGTCATCTAGTTTCTTTTATCAGGAGTTTTGGCATGACGATCAAAGTTGGCATTAACGGGTTTGGCCGCATCGGACGGATGGTGATGCGCGCTGCGGCGAGGGATTTCTCCGACATAGAGATCGTTGGCATCAACGACCTGCTCGAGCCCGATTACCTGGCCTATATGCTGAAGTACGATTCGGTGCATGGCCGCTTCAAGGGCGATGTCTCGGTCGATGGCTCGACCCTGGTGGTCAATGGCAAGAGGATCCGCCTGACGGCCGTCAAGGATCCGGCGGAACTGAAATGGAATGAAGTCGGTGCCGACATTGTGATCGAATGCACCGGCCTGTTCCTGACCAAGGAAACCGCCGCCAAGCACATCGCTGCCGGAGCCAAAAAAGTCATCATGTCGGCGCCGTCGAAAGACGACACACCGATGTTTGTCTTCGGCGTCAACGACAAGACCTATGCCGGGCAGACCATTGTTTCCAACGCGTCATGCACCACCAACTGCTTGGCCCCGGTGGCCAAGGTGCTTAACGACAAATGGGGCATCAAGCGCGGTTTGATGACCACCGTCCACGCAGCGACGGCCACGCAAAAAACCGTGGACAGCCCCAGCAACAAAGACTGGCGCGGTGGCCGTGGCATTTTGGAAAACATCATTCCTTCCAGCACCGGCGCAGCCAAAGCGGTGGGCGTGGTGATTCCAGCGCTGAACAAAAAGCTGACCGGTATGTCGTTTCGCGTGCCCACGTCGGACGTGTCGGTGGTGGACTTGACGGTTGAGCTGGAAAACCCCGCCACCTACGCTGAAATCTGCGCCGAAATGAAGGCCCAGTCCGAAGGCGCTTTGAAGGGCATCTTGGGCTACACCGAAGACAAAGTGGTGGCCACGGACTTCCGCGGCGAAAGCTGCACCAGTGTGTTTGACGCCGATGCCGGCATTGCCCTGGACACCACCTTCTTGAAGGTCGTGGCTTGGTACGACAACGAGTGGGGCTACTCCAACAAGTGCCTGGACATGGTACGTGTGGTGACGGCCAAGTAACGGCCAAGTAAGCCAGCGCCCGGTCAGCGTTTGCCTTGACCCCAGCCGCCTGCATTGCGCAGGCGGCTTTTTTTTTGCCTGTGCCGGACAAAGGGGCACGAAGTTACGCGCGTAAGACAAGGCCCACGCGCTGCGGTGTGTTGCGCCTACGCGGCATGGCTTGGGGCCGTCCTCACAATGAAATTGTTTTGTGACTACCTGCATACGCTCTGTTTTTGGGGCGCTGCACCCCCCAAAAGGACTCTCTTGCCATGCGCACCCACACCACTCTCTTAATTCGCATCTGTATTGTCACGCTGGTCGCTGGCGCTTTGGCGGCCTGCTCCTCGACGCCGCCGCCGATTGAAGCCATGGCGGTCGGGCGCAGCACGCTGCACCGCGTCTCGGCTGCGCCGAATGTGGCCGCTGACGCGCCCGTCGAATTGCAGCGCGCCCGTGACAAATGGGTGCAGGCAGAAAAAGCCATGACTGGCGAGGACTATGTGCAAGCGCGCCGCTTGGCCACTGAAGCGGCTGCCGATGCGCGCTTGGCTGAATCCAAAGCCGATGCCGCCACCAGCGCCGCATCGCTCAAGCAGGTGCAAGACGGCATCCGCGCGCTGGACGAAGAAATCAAACGCCGCGCCCCGCGTTAACTCGCACCCCCATCAAGCCGCGCCCCATTTTTTAAGGAATTTGCACATGCACCCGACTCTTCGCCGCACCACCCTCTTAGCTAGCGCCTTGCTCGCCGCCGGCCTGATCGGCGCTTGCGCCACCCACGCGCCTTTGCCGGCGTTGGAGCAAGCCCGCAGCAGCGTTGAGCGCACCAGTGCCGACCCTGCCGTTGGCCAATATGCCCAGATTGAACTCAAAGACGCGCGCGACACGCTGGCCCACGCCGAGCAGGTCTGGCGCAGCGACGGCGACGAGCAGGAGGCCAAACACTTGGCTTATTTGGCCCAGCAGCGCGCCGAGATTGCCAGCAACACTGCCCGCACGCGCCACATCGACGCCCAAATTCAGCAGTCGGGCAGTGAGGCCGATCGCTTGCGCCTGCAAGCGCGCACCGCCGAAGCCGACCAAGCTACCCAGCGCGCCCAGCAAGCGCAGCAGCAAGCCAGCCAAGCGCAGCAGCAAGCCATGAGCGCCGAGCAGCGTGCCGCCCAGCAGCAAGCTGCAGCCCGCAGCGCCCAAGAGCGCGTTGGTGTTTTAGAAGCCCAGCTGCGCGAACTCGAAGCCCAGCAAACTGAGCGCGGCCTGCTGGTCACCTTGGGCGATGTGCTGTTTGCCTTTGACAAGGCGGAGTTGTCGCCGCAGGCTGGGCCGCGTATGGACAAGCTGGCTGGCTTTTTGGCGCAGTTTCCTGAGCGCAAAGTGCTGATCGAGGGCTATACCGACAGCGT
>CAIRYF010000165.1 GCA_903882725.1 uncultured Simplicispira sp. | reverse complement strand
GTGGTGAAATTGGTAGACGCAGGGGACTCAAAATCCCCCTCCGAAAGGAGTGCCGGTTCGATTCCGGCCCCGGGCACCAGATGACAGTATCAGGCCATGTCAGGCCACATCAAAAGCCCCCTGCCTCATAGGCAAGGGGCTTTTTTGTTGTCTCATATCCCCTCACCCGATAGCATGGCAGCTTACTTTTTTGTTGGTTCTTTTGTTGGTTCTTTTCGCACAAGCACCAACAACCAACAAGAGGCGCACCGTGGCACCGACCGACACCTTTATCAAGAACGCAAAGCACAGTGGCAGCGCCGCTTGGTGTTAAACAGCGACGTCTTGCCAGCACCCGCAGTTATTCAATGAGCGCGGCTTTCATGCCACGTCGCTGGACGACATTGCCGCGCGCCTGAACGTCAGCAAGCCGACGCTGTACTACTACGTGATCGCCGGTGCCTTGAGCTGGATTGGCCGCTGGTACCAAAGCGGCGGCGAATACGCGCCCGAGGAAATCGCCGAGCAGTGCATTGCCACGCTGTGCCATGGCGTGCTGCGGCGCTTGGACAGCGCCCCTGACCCGGCGGCCAAAACCCCGTAGCCAGCCGGCGCTGGGGGCGGTGCGACAATGCCGCCCGACCATCCTTTGGCCCGGCGCATTGCGCGGCCACCCCTTGATCTATGACCCGTTTGCGTGACGCCACCCTTGGCATTGACTTTGGCACTTCTAATTCAGCGATGGCAGTGCGCCAAGGCAGCGGGCGGGCGCGTTTGCTGGCGCTGGAGGGCACGGCCACCGGGCTGCCGACAGCGCTGTTTTTCAACACCGAAGACCAGCGCACCCACTTTGGCCGCGACGCCATCGAGCAGTATTTGAGCGGCACCGAGGGGCGCTTGATGCGCTCGCTCAAAAGCCTGCTCGGCAGTGCGTTGCTGCAAGATAAAACCGTCGTTCACAACAGCGCCGTCAGCTACCAAGACATCATTGCGCTGTTTTTACAGATGTTGGCGCAGCAGGCGCGCAGTGCGCTGGGCGGCTTGCCCGAGCGCGTGTTGCTGGGACGCCCGGTGCATTTTGTCGATGACAACCCCGAGCGCGACCAACAAGCGCAAGCAGCGCTACAGCAAGCAGCGCACGATGCAGGCTTTGGCGAAGTCAGTTTTCAGTTGGAGCCGATTGCTGCCGCACTGGACTACGAGCAGCGCATCAGCCAAGAGTCGCTGGTGCTGGTGGTGGACATTGGCGGCGGCACCTCGGACTTCACCGTGGTGCGGCTGGGCCCGCAGCGCGCGGGCAAGGCCGATCGCAGTGGTGACGTGCTGGCCACCACCGGCGTCCACATTGGCGGCACCGACTTTGACCGCAAGCTGAGTCAAGCGCGCGTCATGCCGCTGCTGGGTTTGGGCCACATTGGCCCGCACGGGCGTGAAGTGCCAAGCAAGGTGTTCCACGACCTGTCCACATGGCATTTGATCCAGTGGCTGTACGCCCCGCAAGCGCTGCGCGAAGCCCAAGCCCTGCGCAGCGACTACCGCCAACCGGCACTGCACGCGCGGCTGATGGCGGTGTTGCAGCAGCGCCTGGGCCACCGCGTCGCCGAGGCAGTGGAGCAGGCCAAGATTGGCGTGTCGGCACAAGGCCACGCTGCGCCGGTGCGGCTGGAGTGGTTGGAGCCAAATTTGCAAGCCCTGCTATCGCCCGACGAGATGGAGCACGACCTGCAAGCGCTGCTGGCACAGGTAGTGGCTTGCGCCCGCGCTTGTCTACAACTGGCCGGTGTGCCAGCGCAGGGCCGGGGCGTCGATGCGATTTACCTGACTGGCGGCTCGTCGGCGCTGCGGTCGCTGCGTCGGGCGCTGGCGCTGGCGTTTCCGGATACGCCGCAGGTCGAGGGCGATTTGTTTGGCGGCGTGGCCTCGGGTCTGGCCTGCGCTGGGGATTGAGCTTGGTGGCTTGCAGGTCGGATGAGCGCCGCGTAATCCGACATTGATTAATAGCCAAACCGGCTGCAGCCCTTATGCAGCAAGCGCTAGTAGCTATCAAAAAATATTGAACGGCAGTGTTTAGCCCGCCGCTGGCGCGGCTTTGCGCAGCGCCAGCGCCGTCTCGTACAGCGCATTGCGCGGCGCGCCGGTGATGTCGGCGGCCAGGCGTACTGCGGTTTTGAGCGGCAGCTCGGCCAGCAGCAGTTGCAGCACGCGCAGGCTGGCGTGGTCGTCTTCGGGCACCGGGGCTGGGTGCAGCAGCACGACAAATTCGCCGCGTGCGCGCTGCGGCGCGCCGTCCAGCCAAGCGGTCAAGTCCTGCGCGGGCTGGGTGGTGATGTCTTCAAACTGCTTGGTGATTTCGCGCGCCAGCGTTACTGGGCGCTGGCCCAGCACCGCCAGCGCTGCAGCCAGCTCGTGGATGCGATGCGGCGCTTCGAGCAGCACTACGCAGCGTGGCTCGGCGGCCAGGCGTTCTACAGCGCTGGTGCGTTCGGCATTTTTGACCGGCAAGAAGCCCGCAAAAACAAAGCCGCCATCCGCAGAGCTGCTGGCGACGGCACCGGCCACGCTCAGGGCGGCGGTGATGCTGCTGGCACCGGGCAGCGGCACCACGCGCAGGCCAGCGGCGCGCACCGCAGCGGCCAGGCGCGCGCCGGGGTCGCTGACGCCGGGCGTACCGGCATCACTGACATAGGCCACGCGCTGGCCTTGTTGCAATAGGGCGATGACGGCTTGCGACGCTTCGGCCTCGTTGTGCTGGTGCAGCGCCAGCAGTTGGGTATTGCTTTTGTCGATGCCGTAAATGCGCAGCAGGGCGTGGGTGTGGCGCGTGTCCTCGCAGGCCAGCGTGTCGGCCAGTTGCAGCATATGCAGGGCGCGCAGCGTGATGTCGGCGGTGTTGCCAATCGGCGTGGCTATGACGTACAGGGCACCCTGCGGATAATGCTGACCAGCTGCCGCGTCGCGTGCGGCACCCAGGGCGGAGGCGAAAGAGGCACTCAATGGAATTCCTTGGTAAAAAAACAGCAACTGGCAGCACGCGCCAGCGCGGCAGTGCCGCCGAAGACCGGGCGCTGGCCCATTTGCAGGCGGCGGGCCTGCGGCTGTTGGAGCGCAATTATCGAACCCCGGGGCGCGGCGGCGGCGAGATCGATCTGATCCTGCGCGAGCGCGATGGCACGCTGGTGTTTGTCGAAGTACGCAGCCGTGCCAGTCGCGCCTTTGGCGGTGCCGGTGCCAGCATTGGCAGCGCCAAGCAGCGGCGCATTATTTTTGCCGCCCGCTATTACCTGATGCGTTGTGGCGCGCCGCCGCCGTGTCGTTTTGACGCGGTACTGGTCGAAGGCGACAGCGTGCAGTGGCTGCGCGCTGCCTTTGATGCCCAATGAGCCGATGAGCTCTCTGTAATCTGCGTAATCTGCGTAAGTAATGCGGCGCTGTTTTGTGGAAAAGCATCAATCGTAACTTGTTGATTTAATTGAACAAAACTTAAAAAATTTCCACGGCAGTTGAATGTGCTTACTTAATCTGCGTAATGCGTAATAT
>CAIRYF010000164.1 GCA_903882725.1 uncultured Simplicispira sp. | reverse complement strand
TCAACCAGCGACAGGCGCGCCTCGAAGCGCTCGCTCTGGTTGGTGGTGAAGCGCGGCCAGTCTTGTGCGCCGGGGATGATGTCGGCCAGTTCGGCAAACATTTGGCAGCCGTTGCACACGCCCAAGGCAAAGGTGTCGCTGCGACCAAAGAAGCCCTGAAACTGCGCCGCCAGCACCGGGTTGAAGGTGATGGAGCGCGCCCAGCCAATGCCCGCGCCCAGCGTGTCGCCGTAGCTGAAACCGCCGCACGCGACCACGCCGGCAAAGTCCTCCAGCCGCGCGCGGCCCGCTTGCAGGTCGGTCATATGGACGTCGTGGGCCTCAAAACCGGCTTCGGTGAAGGCGTAGGCCATTTCGATGTGCGAATTGACGCCCTGCTCGCGCAGCACCGCCACTTTGGGGCGCGACAAATTCAAATACGGCGCGGCGACGTTGACTGCCGGGTCAAACGTCAGGTGCAGGTGCAGGCCGGGGTCGGCTGGCGCACCAGCGGCGGCGTGCTCGGCGTCGGCGCAGAGCGGGTTGTCGCGCTGCTGGCAAATTTTCCAGCTGACGCTGTCCCAGACTTGGTGTAAATCGACCAGCGGCGCGCTGAAGATATTTTTGGCGTCGCGCCAGACCTGTAACTCGCCCTTGCCAGCGTTAATGCTCGACGACAGTGGCCGCGTTTTGCCGACAAAGTGGCTGTGTTTGGACAGGCCGTGCGCGCGCAGCGTGTGCATCACGGCATTGCGCTCGGCGGTGCGCACTTGCAGCACCACGCCCAGTTCTTCGTTGAACAATGCTTTGAGCGTCAACTCTTCGCGCCGAGCACCGACTTGCTGCGCCCAGTTTTTGGCGTCGCCGGTTTCCATGCGACTGTCGGAGATGCCGTCGCCTTCGGTAATTAGGATATCGACGTTCAGCGCCACGCCCACATGGCCGGCAAAGGCCATTTCGGCCACCGCTGCCAGCAGGCCGCCGTCGCTGCGGTCGTGGTAGGCGAGGATTTGGCCCTGTGCGCGCAGCACGTTGATGGCGTTGACCAGGTTTTTCAGGTCTTGCGCGTCGTCCAAGTCGGGCACCTCGTCACCAGCTTGGCCCAGCACTTGGCCCAAGATGCTGCCGCCCATGCGGCACTGGCCCTTGCCCAAATCAATCAGCACCAGTGTGGTGTCGTCTTCGGTGGCGTCCAGTTGCGGCGTCAGCGTGGTGCGCACATCCGCCAGCGTGGCAAAGGCCGTAATCACCAAACTGATGGGCGAAACCACCTTTTTGGCCTCGCCGTTGTGCTGCCACTGGGTGCGCATCGACAGCGAATCCTTGCCGACCGGAATCGACACGTCCAGCGCCGGGCACAGCTCCAGGCCGACCGCCTTGACGGTTTCGTACAGCGCGGCGTCTTCGCCCGGCTCGCCGCACGCGGCCATCCAGTTGGCCGACAGCTTGACGCGGGGCAATTCAATCGGCGCGGCCAGCAGGTTGGTGATGGCTTCGGCCACGGCCATGCGGCCCGACGCCGGGGCGTTGATGGCGGC
>CAIRYF010000163.1 GCA_903882725.1 uncultured Simplicispira sp. | reverse complement strand
GGCAACCGCGACGTGATTCGCCACGAGCACATGGCTGCAATGAAAGACCAAGCCATCGTCTGCAACATCGGCCACTTTGATAATGAAATTGATGTGGCGTCGATTGAAAAGTACCAGTGGGAAGAGATCAAGCCGCAAGTCGATCACATCACCTTCCCCGACGGCAAAAAAATCATCTTGCTGGCCAAGGGCCGCCTGGTGAACTTGGGCTGCGGCACCGGCCACCCCAGCTTTGTGATGAGCGCCTCGTTTGCCAACCAAACCATTGCGCAAATTGAGCTGTTCACCAAACCCACCGAATATCAAATCGGCAAGGTCTATGTACTGCCCAAGTCGCTGGATGAAAAAGTGGCGCGCCTGCACCTGAAAAAGGTCGGTGCCATGCTGACCGAACTGACCGACGCGCAAGCCGCCTACATCGGCGTGAGCAAAGTCGGCCCGTACAAGGCCGACACCTACCGCTACTAAGCCTGCGCCAGCTGTAGCCATGCGGTTGTGTTATTTGTTTTTTATTATTTGCTATTAAAAAAATAGCTATAACCGCAGGCATTTATTGGGCTATAGGCCGATTTCATTCATAAATCGTCGTTAGACGAGAAAGTGACCCATGCGCGCAGACGTTTTTTTGGTGGATTTTGGCCATGCAGCCACGCGCTCGCAGGCGCAGCGTTTGATTGCTGCCGGTGTGCAGTGGCGTCTGTCGGCCAGCTCGCCGTGGCAAAAGGTGGTGAAGAACGGCGATGACATCCCCAAGATCGCCGAGGTGCTGTTACTCGATGGCGGTGCTGAGGCCAAATACCTATCGCGCGGCGGCTTGAAGCTTGAAGGTGCGCTGGCAGCGGCCGGGCTTCAGGTTACCGGCCTGCGCTGCTTGGATGTGGGCCAAAGCACCGGCGGCTTTACCGACTGCCTGCTGCAACACGGCGCAGCGCAGGTGATTGGCGTCGATGTCGGCCACGGCCAGCTGCACGAGCGCTTGCGCAGTGATGCGCGCGTGGTCTGCGTCGAAGGCGTCAACGCACGCGCACTGACGCCGGGCGCTTTGCAGCAAGACTGCGAGCTGGCGCTGTCAGAAATTATCGAAGAGGTCGAAGACAACGACACCGAACCCGAAGCGCCCTACAGCTGGATGCGCAATGGCGGCTTGGTTGACGACAGCTACGACGACAGCGACGATGCCAAAGACAAGGACATCGAAAACTTTCGCCTGGAGCGCGCCGCCAAAGCCAAAGCCCGCACGGCGGGCACGCTGCCGGTGGAGCGGCGCCGCCGCGCCGAATGCGCGGGCGTGGACACCACGCCGCTGTTTGAGGTGGTGGTGGGCGACTTGTCATTTATCTCGTTGACGCTGGTGCTGCCCGCGCTGGTGCCGCTCTTGGCACCCGAGGGTCGGCTCTTGATGCTGGTCAAACCGCAGTTTGAGCTGCAACCGGGGCAAGTGGGCAAAGGCGGCATCGTGCGCGATACCGCGCTGCACGCGGTGGTTGAGCAGCGCATCCGCGACTGCTGCGCCGCGCAAGGTCTTGAAGTGTTGGCGTGGCTGGCCAGCGCCATCCAAGGCGGCGACGGCAACCATGAATTTTTTGTTTTTGCGCGGAGGAGCGCTGCATGATCCCCGTCAGCTTTGAATTTTTCCCGACCAAAACGCCCGAGGGCGCAGTCAAATTGCGCACCGTGCGCCAGCAGCTGTATGCGCTGGCACCGCAGTTTTGCTCGGTCACCTACGGCGCAGGCGGCTCCACGCAAGAGGGCACCTTTGCCATGGTCGGCGAAATTTTGGCCGAGGGCCACAGCGCTGCTGCGCATTTTTCGTGCATTGGTGCCACGCACACTTCGGTGCGCAAGGAGCTGGCGCAGCTGCAAGCCATGGGCGTGACGCGCTTGGTGGCGCTGCGCGGCGACTTGCCCAGCGGCTACGGCTTGGGCGGCGAGTTCCAATACGCCAGCGACTTGGTGGCCTTCATTCGCCAAGAAACCGGCGAGCACTTTCACATCGAAGTGGCGGCCTACCCCGAAATGCATCCACAAGCCAAGTCGCCCCAAACCGATTTGCAGGCCTTTGCCAACAAAGTGCGCGCCGGTGCCAACTCGGCCATCACACAGTATTTTTTCAATGCCGACGCCTACTTTCGCTTTGTCGATGACGCGCAGCGGCTGGGGCTGAACGTGCCCATCGTGCCGGGCGTCATGCCGATTTTGGGATCGACCCAACTGATGCGTTTTTCTGACGCCTGCGGCGCTGAAATTCCGCGCTGGTTGCGCCTGCGTTTGCAGGCGTTTGGCGACGACACGGCGTCAATTCGCGCCTTTGGTTTGGACGTGATTGCGCGCCTGTGCGAGCAACTGCGCAGCGCCGGCGCGCCAGCGCTGCATTTCTACACCATGAACCAAAGCGCCACCACGCTGGAGCTGTGCCGTCGTTTGGGCGCTCAGGTGTAATGTCAGGTGTAATACACCTACAAAAAATGATGTTTTTTGTGCTAAAGGCCCAAGCGTATTGACACACGTCAATTCAAACAAAAAACCTTGATCGTCAAATGGCTATCGGGGAATTTTCCCAGCTCTCTTTGGATTCAAAAATGAAAAAACACGCGATTGCCGCCGCCCTGTTGGGTTCTGTTCTGTGCGCTAGCGCTTTTGCACAACAAGCCAGCGAAGGCCCGTGGATGGTGCGCGCACGCGCCGTACACCTGAGCAGCTCCAACGGCGACTCCACCCCGCTGGACTTGAGCATCAACGACAAGTGGTTGCCTGAAGTGGACATCAGCTACTTTATCAACCCCAACGTCGCCGTCGAGCTGATTTTGACCGTGCCACAAAAGCAGACCCTGTCTGCTGGCGGCGTGGCCATCGGCTCGTTCAAGCACCTGCCACCGACACTGACAGCGCAGTACCACTTCACCAACTTTGGCGGCTTTAAGCCTTACGTTGGCGCTGGTATCAACTACACGCGCATCAGCTCGGTTGACTTGCCTGCAGGCGTGAGCGTGGACAAAAACAGCTTTGGCCCGGCACTGCAAGTTGGTGTGGACATCCCCGTCGCCAAAAATATGTACCTGAACTTTGACATCAAGAAGGTTTACATCCGCACCGACGTGGCGGCTGCAGGCGCCAAACTTGGCACCTTCAAGGTAGACCCCGTGTTGGTCGGTGTTGGCTTGGGCTGGCGCTTCTAAGCGTTCGGCACAGTTGGTTTGGCACCTCTTTGAGAGGTGCAACGATGGTTTTGACAATCCCGCCGCGTGCGGGATTTTTTTTGCCTGCCAGCCAATCAGCTGGGGTTTTAACTGCCGCTGTCGAGGGTGTGCGTGGCGTTTTTGTCTTGGCCCAGCAGTTGGGCCATTTGCACCAGCGCGTCTTTGAGCTGGGCTTTGAGCGTGTGCGGCGGGTTGATCAAAAACATTCCACTGGCGGGCAGGCCGGGGCGCTTGACTTGGCCTTCGGGGGTTTGGATGATTTTGCTGGACTTGACCGTCAGCGTGGCGTGCAGCCAGCTTTTGCCGGCTTTTTGCGCCATGGTTTTAAGGCGGCGTGGCAAGTCGTGCGCTTCGGGGCGCGCAATGATCGGATACCACACGGCATAGGTGCCGGTGGCAAAGCGCTTCATGGCGTCTTGCACCATGTCCAGCACACGGCCATAGTCGCTCTTCATTTCATAGCTAGGATCGCACAGCAGCAGTGCTCTGCGCGCCGGTGGTGGCAAGAATTTTTTGATGCCTTCAAAACCATCCTCGCACATGACCGCCACTTGCCTGCCGACGGCCAATTGGCCAATGTTGCCCTCCAGCGCGTGCATATCGGCCGGGTGCAGCTCAAACAGCTTTAATTTATCGTGCGGACGCAGCAGGCGCTGGATGATGAAGGGCGAGCCGGGGTAAATTTTGATGCTGGTGCCAGTGTTGAAGGCGCGCACCGTATCGACATAGTTTTGCAGCGCTGGTGCCAAGGTGGCAGCACCGGCAGCACCGGCAGCGGCACCAACGCCAGCACTGCCTGGCGCGCGCATCGTCAGGCGCAAAATGCCGTCGCCCGCCTCGCCGCTGGTGCGCGCGTAGTCGCCGTCGAGCCGGTATAAACCGGCACCCGCGTGGGTGTCGAGCACCGTCAGGGCGGTGTCCTTTTCTAAAAGATATTGCAAAGTGGCAATCAAGACGGTGTGCTTGAGCACATCGGCGTGGTTGCCTGCGTGAAAGGCGTGGCGGTAACTAAACATGGGGCTATGGTAACCACCGCCACGGTGGTTGTGGGTGCAGCCCAATACAGCCTAATACCGCCTAATAATGCCTAATACAGCTTGGTGTAGTCTCGCAAGAGCACACTTTTCAAGTGCTGTAGCCGCTTTTTTGGATCGCGCTGTTTCTTCTTCCCATGACTGACACTTTCTCCTCCCACGCTGTAAAAGATGCACCCCATGCAGATACCTTATTGCCGGGCACGCGTCTGGCTGAGTTTGAGGTGTTGTCGGTCTTGGGTATTGGCGGGTTTGGCGTGGTCTACAAGGCGTTTGACCATTCTTTGCAACGTGCCGTAGCTATCAAAGAGTATTTGCCGCTGGCCTTGGCGGGGCGCTTTCATGGGTCAGGGCTTTCGGTGTCGGTGCGCACGCCCAG
>CAIRYF010000162.1 GCA_903882725.1 uncultured Simplicispira sp. | reverse complement strand
CGCGGCTGCTCAAAAATTTCCTTCTGCATATAGTGCCGATACGGCCCCAACTCGGCCGCGCCGCTGTGCGCTTGCACCGTGCGCACTGGGCGCTGCTGGGCACTGAGCACATGGCCGTTGTGATCCGTGATCGCATAACAGCCCGGCTGCAAATCCACGATGTCGCCTTCTTGCAGATAGACAATTTGGTCGGTCACGCCGACCAGCGCCATGGCGTCGCTGGCCAAAAAATGCTCGCTGCCGACCTGGCCATCAACTTGGCCATCCATTTGGCCGCCATTGCCAATACCCAAAATCAGCGGCGAACCCACCCGGGCACCGACCACGCGCTGGGGCTCGTCCTTGTGCATCACCGCAATGGCAAACGCACCGCGCAACTGCGCCACCGCCGCCTGCACCGCTTGCAGCAAATTGCCCCCATACAGGCTATCGACCAAATGGGCGATGACTTCGGTGTCGGTCTGGCTGGCAAAGCGGTAGCCAGCAGCTTGCAACTGGGCGCGCAGGGCTTCGTAGTTCTCGATGATGCCGTTGTGTACCAGCGCCACGTGGCCAACCACCAGGCCGTCAGCGCCAGCCCCAGCGCCGTAGCTGAAATGCGGGTGCGCGTTGCACTCAAGCGGCGCGCCGTGCGTCGCCCAGCGGGTGTGGGCAATGCCGGTGCCAGATGCAAGGTGCTCGCTCTGAATGCGCTCCATCAACTGCGACACCCGTGCCGTGCTGCGCGCGCGCTGCAAGCCAGCGGGCTGGCCGGCGCTGTCCAGCGCATGGATGGCCACGCCGCAAGAGTCGTAACCCCGGTACTCCAGCCGCTGCAAACCCTGTACCAACACCGGCACGATATTGCGTGATGAAACTGCCCCAACAATGCCGCACATATTCAAGCTCCAATCAAAGATTGGCGCCATGGTAGGGGGTTGGCTCAGATCTCCGCCGACAGCGGGCCAAGTCCAATAGCCGCATCATTTTGATGAAAAATGACTGTAGCCCTTTAGATACCTGCGCTTATAGCTATTTATTCAATAGCAAAAAATAGCCACCAAACAACCCGCTACAGCCATAGGCGTAGAGTGGGACAAGAACCTACACCCGCTTCAGGAGATTTCTGGCATGGACTTCAAAGACTATTACAAGGTGCTGGGCGTCGAGAAAACGGCCAGCGCTGACGAGATCAAAAAAGCCTTTCGCAAGCTGGTGCGCAAATACCACCCCGATGTCAGCAAAGAAGCGGACGCGGGCGCGCGCATGGCCGAGCTCAACGAGGCCAATGCCGTGCTGTCTGACCCCGAAAAACGCGCCGCCTACGACTCGTTGGGCGCGCAGGCACAGCGCGGCGGTGGCGGTGGTGGTGGCGGTGGCGGTGGATTTAGGCCACCACCGAACTGGGATGCGGGCTTTGAATTCTCTGGCGCGGACGCGGGCGCAGGCATGGGCGCGGGGGAATACAGCGACTTTTTTGAGCAACTGTTTGGCCGCAGCGCCCGGCAGCGCAGCCACGGCCACGCGGGCAGTGCGCCAGCGGCGCAGCGCGGCGAAGACCACCACGCCAAAATTGAGCTCGATATTTTGGACGCCTACCACGGCAGCGAACGCACCATCACGCTGCGCGGCGCGCACCTGGACGCCAGCGGCCACGTCGTGCCCAACGAGCGCAGCTTGCAAGTCAAAATTCCCAAGGGCGTGCGCGAGGGCCAGCTGATCCGCTTGGTCGGCCAAGGCTCGCCCGGCAGCGGCGGTGCGGCGGCGGGCAATTTGTTTTTGGAAGTGCGCTTTGCCCCGCACCCGCGCTGGCGCGCCGAGGGCCGCGACATCTACCAAACGCTGCCCCTAGCGCCGTGGGAAGCCGCGCTGGGTGCCAGCATCGAGGTCGAGCTGCCGACCGGCACGGTCGAAGTGACGGTGCCAGCGCACTCGCGCGCCGGGCGCAAGCTGCGCCTGAAGGGGCGCGGCATTCCGGCCTCGCCCCCGAGCGATTTGCCGGGAGATTTGTATCTGGAACTGACCATTGCACAGCCCAGCGCCGACACCGACAGCGCGCGCGCGGCCTACGCCGCGTTGGCCAAAGCCTTTCCCACCTTCAACCCACGCGCTGTAGGAGCCCAGCCATGACCCACGCCTTTCACCTGCCCGTGCAATGGGGCGAGCTGCTAGAGCAGCACGCCCTGTCGCTGCAAGACTTGGCACACGCCTGCGGCCGCGCCCCAGACTGGGTCAGCCAACACGTTGCCGCTGGCGTGATTGAAGCTGCCAGCGCCGAGGGCCACAGCAGCCAATGGCGCTTTACCAGCACCACCGTGGTGCGCGCCCGGCGCATTGCACAACTGGAAAGCCACTTTGACGCCGACCCCTATCTGGCCGCACTGACTGCCGACCTGATGGAAGAAGTCGCCCAACTGCGCCGGCGCGTGGCACAACTGCAAGGCGAGCAAGCTGGACCGGAATAACAGCGGCACGCAAAAAACTTAGCTACAACCGCAGCTTGCACAAGGGCCAGAGGCTGTTTTGGCTATCCATCGGTGCTGGGCCATAAAACCTTGGGCTGCGCGGTGAATGGAGGTGCGCCGTCCAGCGGCATCGCTACCATCGTGCGCAGCCCAGTTTGGCTGCCCTGAGCTCTCTGAAGCTCCCACCGGAACCAAAGCGCTGCCCGGCGCTCCCATTGAGCCTATGTCGCACCGCTTCTTTCAACGCCTTCTGGCTACTCTATTTTTAATAGCTGCTAGCGCTTTGTCCACGGGCGTTAGCGCCCAATTTGGCCTTAAAAACGATGCCGTTGCAGCCAGCAGCGTGTTCAGCACGCCGCGTGTGCGCGCCGAGCTGGTGGCGCACGCACCGCAGGGCGTGGCACCGGGCCAGCCGCTGTGGCTGGGGCTGCAAATAACGCACCAGCCGGGCTGGCACACCTATTGGAAAAACCCCGGTGACTCGGGCCTGCCAACCGAGCTGACCTGGACGCTGCCCGAGGGCGCAGATGTCGGCGATATCGCTTGGCCGGTGCCGCAAAAAATCCGCGTCGACAACATGGCCAACTACGGCTACGACGGCACGGTGCTGCTGCCGGTGGTGCTGCAATTGGCACCTAATTTCAAAGCGCCGCTGCGGGCCGGGGCGGGTGGCGTGGGTAGCGCGGCTGACAGTCTGACGGTGCGCCTGCACGCTACGTGGCTGGCCTGCAAACTTGAATGCATCCCCGAAGAAGGCCACTTCACGCTGCAACTGCCGCTGCGCGGCTCTACCGCTTTGCACGCCGGCGCTTTTGCGGCTGCGCAGGCCGCGCAGCCCCAGCCCCTCAGTGGCGACAGCCGCGCGCGTGTCGATGCCGACGGCGTGCAGTTGCACATCAGCGTGCCCGGTTTGCCAGCTGCGGCACGCGGCCAGCAGCTGCAACTGTTTTCTGAGGCACCGGCCACCATCGAGCACGCCGCCGAATCGGGCAGCGGCTGGACGCAGGCATGGCAGGGCGACGTGTGGACGGCCACCATGCCGCTGTCGTCCGAGCGCGGCGAGAGCCTGAGCCACCTGCCGTTGGTGCTGGCGTTGGCCGCGCCGCCCAAGATGCCCAAGACCCCTACGGCGCAGACAGCAGACGGCGCGCGCGCGTGGCGCACCGTGGCCACGGTCGAAGGCCGTTGGAGCGCCGCTGCTCCCGGCGCAGTGGTCTCGCCCGCGCTGGCCGCTGCGCTAGAGGCCAACCGCGCCCTGAGCCCGCCGCCAGAGTCGGCGTCGGCGTCCGCAGCAGCCAACAGCGCTAACAGCGCTAACAGCGTCAGCACCCGGGTGTGGATCACGGCGCTGCTGGGCGGCTTGCTGGGCGGTTTGATTTTGAATTTGATGCCCTGCGTCTTTCCGGTGCTGGCCATCAAAGTGATGGGCTTTGCCCAACACGGCAGCAACCGGCGCGCGCACCGCCAAGCCGGGCTGGCCTATACCGCTGGCGTGGTGCTGTCGTTTGTGGCGCTGGGCGGTTTGCTGCTGGGCTTGCGCGCGGCGGGCGAGCAGCTGGGCTGGGGTTTTCAGCTGCAGTCGCCGGCGGTGGTGGCGGCGCTGGCGGCGCTGTTTACGCTGATTGGCCTGAACCTGGCCGGGGTGTTTGAGTTTGGCCAGTTTGCCCCTGGGCGCTTGGCGGCGCTGCAACTGCGCCACCCCGCCGCCGACGCCTTTTTGACCGGCATCTTGGCGGTGGCCATTGCCTCGCCGTGTACCGCGCCGTTCATGGGCGCGTCGCTGGGTTTTGCCATTGAGATGCCGACGGCGCAGGCGCTGCTGGTGTTTGTCGCCTTGGGCGTGGGCATGGCCTTGCCGTATCTGGCGGCCAGTTGGGTGCCGGCGGTGGTCGGCTGGCTGCCGCGCCCCGGCGCGTGGATGGACACTTTCCGCCGTGGCATGGCGTTTCCGATGTTTGCCACCGTGGCTTGGCTGGTGTGGGTGCTGGGCCAGCAAAGCGGCATCGACGGCGCGGGTGCGCTGCTGGTGCTGCTGGTGGCCGGCAGTGGCGTGGTCTGGGCGCTGACACTGCGCGGACGTGCGCGCTGGGTGATTGCTACTGTTTTGCTAGCTATCACCGCATGGCTGGCGGGGGCTATCGGCCAAAATGTTACTCAAGCGATGGAAATGCCGGCACTGGCCGCCAGCACTTCTCCCTCCACCACGGCCTGGCAACCTTGGTCTGCCGAGCGCGTGGCCGAGCTGAACGCCAGCGGCCAGCCGGTGTTTGTCGATTTCACCGCCGCCTGGTGCGTCACCTGCCAATACAACAAGCGCACCACGCTGGCCAACGCCGCCGTGCTGGAGGGCTTTGCCGCGCGCAACGTCGCCCTGCTGCGCGCCGACTGGACGCGGCGCGACCCGCACATCACCGCCGCGCTGGCGCAGTTGGGGCGCAGCGGCGTGCCGGTGTACGTGCTGTACGCGCCCGGCAAAGCGCCGGTGGTGATGACCGAAATCCTCACCACGGACGAGGTGCATGGCGCACTGTCCGCGCTGTAATGTTTTACCCGTCCACTACTGGAGCACTGCTATGTCCCAAGCTACTTTCGACGACCTCGCCCTGAACATTTTGCAAACCTGCCGCACGATTGCCGTCGTCGGCCTCTCGCCCAAGCCCGAGCGCGACAGCCACCATGTCGCCGAGTATTTGCAGCAACAGGGCTACCGCATCGTGCCCATCAACCCGATGGCGACCGAGATTTTGGGCGAGCGCTGCTGGCCCTCGTTGACTGAGGCGGCGCAGCATTTGGGCGCGCTGCGTATTGATTTGGTGGACGTGTTTCGCAACAGCGCTGACGTACCGCCGATTGCCGACGAAGCCATCGCCATTGGTGCGCGCGCCCTGTGGCTGCAACTGGGCGTGCAAAACGACGCCGCCTGCGAGCGCGCCCGCGCCGCCGGTTTGCAAGTGGTGCAAAACCACTGCGCGCTGGTCGAGCACCAGCGGCTGGTAGCGGCAGGGACATTGCCGAAGGCGGTTTAACGGCGCTGCGCCATCAAGCCAAGCTGGCAAAGTGCGAGCGTGGCAACATCCAGCGGCTGGACTGGCCGGGCAGTTGCACAAAGCCAAAGTGCTGATAAAAGGCCGCCGCTTGGGGCGATTGCGCGTCCACCATGATGGCGACCACCGCCAAGGTTTGGCTCACCGCCGCCACGCGCTGGCACGCATCGGCCAGCAAAATCGAGCCCAATCCCTGCCCTTGCGCTGACTGCGCCACTGCCAAGCGCCCAAGCAAGGCGGCTGGCACCGGATAGCGCGGCAGTTTTTTGCGCCATGCCTCAGGCAGCGTCTCAGCAGCGACGCTGGCGGCGCTCAGTGTGTAAAAACCAGCCACTGCGCAGCGGAAGCTGCCGACAGCATCGGGCTGGTCGGGCTGGTCGGGCTGGTCGGGCTGGTCAGGATGGATGGGTGTGGCAACAAAAGCCCGGGCCACGCCGCGCTTGATGTCTTGCGTGGCATAGCGTTGCAGATAGGCGTTCAGCGCGCTCTCACCACAATCAAAATTGGCGCTGTCCGCCGTGTGATCCAAGGGACGAATGTGGCAGCGCATTTAGCGCACTTGCTCGGCGTGGCGTGCAAAAGCGCGCTGCAAGGCAGGCGCTGGTTGGGGCGGCGCATCCAGCGCATCGAGAAAGGCCGCAAAGTCGTGCTGTGACAGCGTGATGGCCTCGTTGGCCTGCACCACAGATTGCGCTTGCTCCACCGCATTTTTCAGCACGAACTCGGAGACGCTCATGTGCGCATACGCGGCCGCCTTGTCGAGCAAACGGCGCACCTCTTGATCGCAACGAATATGCAGTCGCGTGTCCTTGGCCAGAGCGGGCATAGGGATGGTCATAGCAATCTCCTGAAAAAAGCTTCTCGAAATTGTCCGCCATTTGTGCGCACAAAGTCAAATTTGCCGTGCCCGCCGCGCTCGCCGCCACAACGCAGCCAGCACCACGCCCAGGCCCAGGCCCCACAGCGGCCATAGACCAAAGCGCGCTACCCCCCCGCCGTATGGCGTGGGCGCGCCGCTGCGCCCTTGCACTGTGCCGGTCAGCACGCCGCGGCGGCCATGCTCGTAGTGCGCCGTCACTTGGCCTTGGTGGTCGATGATGGCGCTGGCACCGGTGTTGGTGGCGCGCACCATCGGGCGCTCAAACTCCAGCGCGCGCATTCGGCTGATTTGCAGGTGCTGGTCGATGGCCAGCGAGTTGCCAAACCACGCAATGTTGCTCAGGTTGACAAACACCGTCGGCGCGTTGGCCGGGTCGGCAAAGCGCGCGCCCAGCTCTTCGCCAAACAAATCTTCGTAGCAAATGTTGGGCGCTAGGCGCTCGCCGCGCCACACAAACGGCGGCTGCACCAGCGCACCACGGCTGAAGTCGCCCAGCGGGATGTTCATCAAGTCGGTGAACCAGCGAAAAAACGGCGGGATAAATTCGCCAAACGGCACCAAATGCTGTTTGTTGTAGCGGTAGGGCGCACTCTGCCCCGGCTGCCAACCCAGCACCGAGTTGGTGTAGCCCAAGCGCAGGTCACCCAGCGGAATGCCGATCAGCGCCGCTTGGGGGCCGCTGGTGTATTGGTCTTCAATGGCCTGCAAATAACTGGGCGGCAGTTGCTGGGGCAGTACGGCGATGGCCGTTTCGGGGGCCACCACCAGTTGCTCTTTGGCGCTGCGCAGTTGGTCGCTGTACCACTGCAAGGCCATCGGGATGCCGCTGCCGAACTGAAATTTCTCGTCCTGTGGAATGCTGCCTTGCAGCAGCGCCAGCGTCAGAGGTGCAGCAGCGGATGGGTTGGGCGTGGCAATGGCCTGCTGGCGCTGCCACGATAAGCCGGTGAGCGCGGCGGCGACAGCCAGCAGGAGCGCCCACGCGCGCGGGTTGTGCAAGTCACTGCGGCGCAGTTGTGCCAACAGCATGGCCAGCGCAGCGGCAACGGCGGCGATGCCGTACACGCCCACGCTGCGCGCCAGCGCCGCCAGCGGGCCATCGACATGGGCATAGCCGCTGGCACCCCACGGAAAGCCCGTCCACCAAGTGCCCCGGGCCAGCTCGGCCAGCAACCACAGCGCTGCAAAAATAAGAGCAGACAGCGCACGCTGAGTATGGGCTAAAGCACTAAAAAGCCCCAAACTGACGGCGTAATACAGCGCCAAAAAGGCGGCCAGTGCCAACACCGCCACAGCGGCCAGCGGTGATGCCAAGCCGCCATAAATGTGCATAGAAATAAACAGCCACCAAAACGTGCCCACCAGCCACGCAGTAGCAAACACCCAACCCAGCCCAGCTGCGCGGCGCCACGGCGTGCCCGGACGCACCAGCCATGCCAGCGCCAGCAAGGCCGCCAGTTGCAACCACCACTGCGGCACGCCGCTGCCCGGAAACGCCAGCGCGGCCGCGTGCGCCAGCCCGGCCAGCAGCGCTAGCAGCCAGTGCCAAGGCGCAGCGCGTGGCCCGGTGCGGGCCCAGGGGGCAGATAAAGCGCTGCGCGGATAGGACAACGAAGCGGGGCGTTCCCGCCAAGGCTGTGGGGCCGACGCCGTCAAGATGCACCGGCCTCGGGCAAAGTGGCTGATACCTTGAACCAGCGCACCGCGCCACCTTTGGTGTGCAGCACGACAAAGTGCAGGCCGCACAGCTGCAGGTGCTCACCGCGCTTGGGCACATGGCCCATTTCGTGGGCGATGAGGCCGCCGATGGTGTCAAAGTCTTCGTCGGCGTCGCTGCCGACCACGGGCACGTGAAAGGCTTCAGCCACGCGCTCGACCGGGGTGTCGCCGCTGACGCGGTAGGTGCTGTCGGCCAGGGCAAAGATATCGCCTTCGTCTTCGCCAATGTCAAATTCGTCTTCAATCTCGCCGACGATTTCTTCTAGCACGTCCTCAATCGTTGCCAAGCCGGCGACGCGGCCAAACTCGTCGATAACGATGGCCAAGTGATTGCGGTTGCTGCGAAAGTCGCGCAGCAAATCGTTCAGCCCCTTGGTCTCGGGGACAAACACGGCGGGGCGAATCAGGGCGCGGATGTTCAATTCGGGCGAGCGCTGCAGCTTGAGCAAGTCTTTGGCCAGCAAAATGCCAATGATGTTTTCGCGCTCGCCTTGGTAGACCGGAAAGCGCGAATGCGCGGTGTTGATGATGATGTGCAGCAGTTGCTCAAACGGCGCATCGATGTTGATGGTGTCCATGCGCGGAGCCGCCACCATCACGTCGCCCACGGTGCGGTTGGACATACGAATAACGCGCTCTAGCATGATGCGCGACTCGGCGCTGATGACTTGGTTGTCTTCAGCGCTGCCCAAAATGGCAATCAGCTCTTCGTGCGAGTCGGGGCCGGGGTGAATGAACTCGGCGACTTTTTGCAGAAAACTGCGCTTATCTTCTTTTTCGTGAAAACGCGCGGGTTGGGGGTCAGACACAGCCTTGGGGTGCAGAACGTGCGGTAGTGAAATAAGGCACGTAGGATACTGGATTGCAGTGCCTACGCGCCCTAGGGCTTCACCTGCCCGGCCCCCGTGCAGTTAACGCAGGGTGCGCAGCGCCCGCATCCGCGCCAGAAAATCCCAAAATAGCTTGGCTTGGCGTTTGATGCGGTAGTCCATCTCGGCAAACTGGTGCTCAAACAGCGCCGCCATGCGCGAGTCCAGATTGGCTGGAGGCAAGTGCAAAAACGCTTCAGATTCGGCACCATCGCGCTGCACGCTGGCACCCGCGTTGCGCGCAATTTTCAGCATGGTGGTGTTCTCGGACAGCGCGTGAATAAACATCATGTCCACGCCCTCGTTGCGCGCGTGAATCACGGCGCGCTCAAACAAGCGCCTGCCGTAACCGCGCCCACGGGCTTTTTTCAGTACCGAGACGCCAAACTCAGCGCACTGATGGTGCTCAGGGTCTGTGGCAAAGGCGACGTGTGCCATGGCAACCAGCTCCAGGTGGCGGTTGTAAATGCCAAAAATTTCGTCGCGCTCAAAGTTCAGATCGGCCACATAGCGGCCAATTTGCTCGTCGCTGGCTTTGTAGCCAAAGCGCAGGTAGCGGTCTGCGTCGTCCAGCGCCAGCAGGTGCGTGGCAATGCGCTCGCGGTACGCCGGGCCCAAGGATCGAATGGGTACCACGACCGGGGTTTTGACGGATTGAGCCGAGGCAGAGGAAAACGAAGCATCGCCGTCGATACGGTCGCTCACAGGGTGCAGCAGATCAATGCCAGCGTCCCAGGATGCTTTGAGCCAGTCTTTGGTTGCAGTCATGTAATCCAATGTAGGGCTTTTGTGGCAACTTTCCAAGCATTATTTGCTGCGCTGCAACAAATTTGTCAGCTTTCGTAATTACAGCTATTAAATCAATCACTTACAAGATGTAGGCAGGCATTTTAATATCGCAAAAAAGCCTACGTAGTTGTACGCATTGGGCTCTGCAGCGCCGCTCAATTCGATACCAAAAGTAGATGTTTTTTACAACTGACTGATGAGACCCTGTCGCCTGTGGGACTGAAACGGCCCCCACCCTAGGAAAAGCCCGGTAGCCCTTTTGTCTTGGCCCTTAAACAATCGGGCCCGATTCCACTTTGACTCTTGCTCAGGCTTCCCCATGGACAAAATTTGGCTTAAAAGCTATCCCGCAGGCATTCCCCACACCGTCGATCCGCAGCAATACCGATCGGTGGCTCACCTGCTTGAAGAAGCCATGGCAAAGCACGCCAATAGTGCGTTTTCAGTGTGCATGGAGCGCTGGATGAGCTATGGCGAACTCGATCGCGAGTCGGCCGCCTTGGGCGCGTGGCTGCAGGCGCAGGGACTGGAGCCCGGCGCGCGCGTGGCCATCATGCTGCCCAATATTCCGCAATTTGCTGTCACCATGGCCGCCGTGCTGCGCGCGGGTTACGTCTGCGTCAATGTCAACCCGCTGTACACGCCGCGCGAACTGGCGCACCAGCTCAAAGACTCGGGTGCCAGCGTTATCGTCATCCTCGAAAACTTTGCCCACACCTTGGCCGGTATTTTGGACAGCTCCCCGGTCAAGCACGTGGTGATGGCCTCAATGGGCGACTTGCTGGGCTTTGCCTACGGTCACTGGATCAACTTTGCCGTGCGCCACATCGCCAAAATGGTGCCCGACTACGACCTGCCCATGACTGGCGCACGCCAACTGACACCGTTCAAAAAAGCGCTGACCGAGGGCGCGCAGCGCAAGTTGCAACCCAGCACCGCCACGCTCGACTCGATTGCCTTTTTGCAATACACCGGCGGCACCACCGGCCTGTCCAAAGGCGCGGTGCTGACGCACCGCAACATCATTGCTGCCACGCTGCAAGCGCAGGTTTGGT
>CAIRYF010000161.1 GCA_903882725.1 uncultured Simplicispira sp. | reverse complement strand
CGACACCGACCGGGGCAAAGCCACGCCGGTGGCGCGCGACTCGGACGAAGAATCAGCGATTTAAGGGTCTGGACTATGACCAAAACCGCACAAGCGCCTGCTGCTGCCGCCTCGCCTTCGGCACTGGCGCTGCACGACGCCCGGCCTTTCTTTGAAAAAGCGCTGGCCTATGGCGTGCAGCACGGCATCCTCGACGCTGCTGCGCTGGAGGCCATCCACACTGAGGCACCCAAGGGTATGGTGCAAATTGCGCGCTACTTTGGGAACGAGTTTTTGCGCCCAGAGTTAGAAAAAGCGCGCGAGCGCATGGTCAATCTCATCAGCCTGTATCTGCAAGACAGCTGCGACAACGCTTTGCAAGCGGCTGCGCAGTCGCTGCGCCAAAACTCACTGCTGTCGCGTTCCAAAGGCGGCTCTGATATGTTGCGCTGCCTGATTGCGCTGCCCGAGAGCAGCCACTTTGGTATGGCCGGCAGCGACGAGGCGCAAACGCCGCTGCTGGCATTGTGGTCGCTGCGCAGCCACGCCGACTATCGTGCCGAGCTGGCACGGCGCAGCCAGATTGCCCAAAGCATTGAGGCGGCGCTGTGGCTGGCAGCGCCCTATCACCTCGATATTGACGATTTAGAAGAAGCCGGCACCGACGCCGAGGCGGTCATCCGCGCTGCTTTGTTGTGGCGTGCGTTGCTGCCGCGCGCGCGTGCCTGGCCGACCACGCCGACTTTGCAGAAAGTGCTGGCGGCGCTGCGCCAAAAACGCGGCACCGGCCCGCTGCCCGTGCTGGCGCTGCACCTGCCCCATAGCCTGCCGACCCATTTGCACACCGTGGTGCAGGCCGAATTTGCCGCCGTCCAGGCCGACTGGCCGCGCTGCATGGACGCCGCCCAGCCGCTGCGCACGCTGCTCAGTCCCTTGGGGCGTTTGCGCGCCCGCTACTTTTTGTTGGATGACCCGCTGGCCGAAATGCAAGAGTACGAGCAGCAACTGGCGGTGTTGACGGTGCTGGGTGAAGGCGAGGGCGACGCGCCAGCGCAACCGGCCAGCAAAACCTGGCTGCGCCTGACGCAAGGCGTAGCCGAGGAACACGCGCTGCTGACGCTATTTGTCTGCATTGCCGCTGGCGTGCCGAAGAAGACCCTGCTGACGGAGAAAACTGCCGCCAGCTTGGTGCGCAAAATTCGCACGCACGGCTGGCAGCCAGCGCTGGCGCACGACTTCATTACAGAGCACGCGCCGGGGGCGTTTCAGCTGGACTATTGCGCGCTGTGGGACAGCTTTGTGCAGGAGTCAGAAAAAACCCTGCGCGACGATCGCGATGAAAAACGCATCAACGCGCTGGCCCTGCTACGCAGCGAGTGCCATGTGCTGGGATAACTGGCAATTGAGGTGCGTTGATTAGCAACGCTATGTTGCGCAATATCAGATCAGTGGTTGGGTAGCAGGTTTTTTGCGCCCATAAGCGTTATAACTGGTCGTATACTTCGCTCCACTTATTTTCTCGAAAGCTCAATTCCATGTCCTGCCGTCACGTAAAACGAGCATTTGCCATTCTTGTTTTGTCTGCTGTGGCCAGTGCCGCGTGGGCGGGG
>CAIRYF010000160.1 GCA_903882725.1 uncultured Simplicispira sp. | reverse complement strand
GGTCGGCATATCAATGCCATAAACGTTTGGAAAGCGCACTGGCGGCGCAGCGCTGGCCAAATAGACCTTGCGCGCACCGGCCTCACGCGCCATTTGCACGATTTCGCGGCTGGTGGTGCCACGCACGATGGAGTCGTCGACCAGCAACACGTTGCGGCCCTTGAACTCGCTGGCAATCACGTTGAGCTTTTGGCGCACCGATTTTTTGCGCACACCTTGGCCCGGCATGATGAAGGTGCGGCCCACATAGCGGTTTTTGACGAAACCTTCGCGGTACGGCACGCCCAGCAAATGGGCCAGCTGCGTGGCGCTGGGGCGACTGGACTCAGGGATCGGGATGATCACGTCAATCTCGCTCGGCGGCACGGTGGACACCACCCGTTTGGCCAACGACGCGCCCAAATTGAGACGCGCTTGGTAGACAGAGATACCGTCCAGCGCCGAATCTGGCCGCGCCAAATAGACAAACTCAAAAATACACGGCTGTAGCTTGGGTGCATCGGCGCACTGGCGTGCATGGACTTGGCCATCGAGCGTAATGAATACCGCCTCGCCCGGTGCAATATCGCGCTCAAATACATGGCCGGTGCCTTCTAACGCCACCGACTCGCTGCCCACCATGACGGTGCCGTCTTGGCTGCGACCCATGCCCAGCGGGCGAATGCCGTGCGGATCGCGAAACGCCACCAGTCCGTGGCCGGCAATCAAGGCGACTACCGCATACGAACCCTTGACACGGCGATGCACCGCGCGCACAGCGGTAAACACATCCTCGGTGCCCAGCGGCACGCCGCGCGTGGCGCGTTCAAGTTCGTGGGCAAACACGTTCAGCAGCACTTCGGAGTCGCTGTCGGTGTTGGTGTGACGGTGGTCGGTAGAAAACAATTCTGTGCGCAAACTCTGCGCATTGGTCAAATTACCGTTGTGTACCATCACGATGCCAAACGGCGCATTGACATAAAACGGCTGTGCTTCTTCTTCGCTGTAGGCATTGCCCGCTGTGGGGTAACGCACTTGCCCCAAGCCCACGCTGCCCGGCAGCGCACGCATATTGCGCGTGCGAAACACGTCACGCACCATGCCTTTGGCCTTGTGCATAAAAAATTTGCGTCCCTGCTGCGTAACAATGCCAGCGGCATCCTGACCACGGTGCTGCAGCAGCAAGAGCGCGTCATAGATCAGTTGATTGACCGGGGCGCTACTGATAACGCCGATGATTCCGCACATAACAATCCTTTTACGACGGCAGATACCTGCCAAATTCTTCCGGCAACGCCGGTTTGAGTTCTTTCAGGGCGACTGATAGCCAAGGCGCGCTGCCCGATGCATACCACCAGTCGCTCTCGTGCAAAGGCGTCAGCTGGGCCAGCACTGCGACCACCAACAGCAATACCGCCGCACGCACAACACCAAACAGCGCCCCCAACGCGCGGTCAGCAGGGCGCAATCCTGTCGCTTCGACCAATTTTCGGGCCAGCGCAGCCACCAAGCCACAGCCAAACAGGGCTAACACAAACACCGCTGCAAAACCAGCTGCATAGCGCCCAGTGTCGGGCCAGTTTTTTAGTGGCAACAGGGCAGCCATGTCCGCAGCAAACCACTGCGCCAGCACAAACGCGGCTGCCCAACTCAATGCTGACAACAGCTCAAACACCAGCCCGCGCCAAGCGCCAAGCAGCATCGACAGCAGCAGCACTGCGATAAAAATTAAATCCAGCGCAGCCATGGTGGGCACGTGCGCTTTACAGCGTAAGAATAGAAGCCGGTAAATCTACCGACCTGATGCGCGCAGCGGCTTTTTCTGCCTCAGCCCGATTGGCCAAAGGCCCAACCCGTACCCGTATGCGCCGACCCTCTTTGGTTTCAAGTACCTGGGTATAGGACTTAAGTCCGGCACG
>CAIRYF010000159.1 GCA_903882725.1 uncultured Simplicispira sp. | reverse complement strand
CATACAACGGCGAGGTGCGCGTACTGGCCACCACCGCCACCACCTTTACCTACGCCCTCCCCGGCACCGACACCCCGGCCAGCCCAGCCACCACCAGTGCCAGCATCACTGCCAAAGTGGCCCCGCTGGGCTGGGAAAAGCCCTTTGCCGCCACGCACAAGGGTGCCTACCGCAGCAAAAACCCACAGTCGCCACAAAACATCTTGCTGGTGGACAACGCCCTTAAAACCCCCGGCTACACCAGCACCTGGGCCAAATGGGCCAATGTGGGCATTGTGGAGGACATGGGCGACATCGACACACTGGTGGGCGCGCAAGCGCCGTTTGACCCGGCACTGCCCACCAAAAACTGGCAGCCAGTGCAAGCCAGCCGATGGGGCTGGTACAAGTGGTACCACGCTCGGACAGTCGGCACCGAATCCGCTGGCGACGGCGGCGCAGGTGCGCGCAGCTGGGTGCTGGTGGGCGATGACCGGCTGTTTTTTTTGTGCCTTGCCGCTGGCCCCAGTACAGCAAGCGCTGGCTTTGCCGGGCGCATCTGCTATTGCTTTGGCGACCTCACCAGCTTCAGGCCCGGCGACAACTACGCCACGGTGCTGTCTGCCGAAGACAACTACGCAGACGGTTATTATTCTTATCCGGGGCCATTTAGCGGGTATGGCCTGAATCAATCGCTTGACTACAGCGGCAAAGTGCTGCTGCGCGACCACAGCCAAATGGGCAATCCGGTGCGTTTTGGCGTGACGTCGCTCAACATCAGCAACAGCCAGCAAATTTGTGGGCGCGGCACTATGCCGTTCCCCAACGGCGCGGACTACAGCCTGTGGCTGCTGCCCACCTACGTGCAGCAAGAAGGCGGCCATATGCGCGGCATGATGCCCGGTATGTTGTGGATACCGCAAAACCGGCCCTACGGCGACCTGACTGTCGTAGACAACGTGGTCGGTCAGCCCGGCAAGCGTTTTTTGCTGGTGCGCACGTCCAGCGCCACTGAGGCCGAAGGCGCGCAAATTGCCTTTGACATTACCGGCCCGTGGAGGTAACGCGCCATGGCCGACCCGATTGGCGTAGCCACGCCCCAGCTTGCGCCCCTGCGCAGCCCCCAGCACCCGCAATGGGACGCGGGCGGCGGCTACAACGCGGCAGCATTGGCCTTGCCCGCTGCGCGCAAAAACAGCTACTTTGGCGGCAATGGCCAGATTGTGGCCACCGTCAAAAAGCACGCCACCTTGGCCCCGCTGCGCCGGCGGGTGCAGCTGTATAGCTGCAACACCAATGCGCTGGTGGACGAGACCTGGAGCGATGCCGCCACCGGCAGCTACCGCTTTGAGCTGCTCGACCGCGCCCAAAAATATTTTGTGTGCAGCTTTGACCACACCGGCGCAGACAAAGGCGTGATAGCCGACCAACTGACTCCCGAGGCCATGCCATGACGCTTGCCATATCTGCCGCCCACAACGACGCGCGCTTGGCGGGCACGCTGGCCTTTATCGACACAGGAGCGCAAGCGGCGCAGGTGCTGCTGTACGACGGCGTGCGAGCGGCCAGTGCCGACACCGCGCCCGGCGTGCAAAACCGCCTGCTGGTAGCCGTGCCCCTGACCCAGCCCGCTGGCAGCGTAGCCGCTGGCACACTCACCCTGACCCCACAAGGGCCGGGCCTGATAGCACTGAGCGGCACACCCACCTGGGCGCGGCTGGTCAATGGCGATGGCAGCGCGGTGCTCGATGCCGACGTGGGCGTGGGCGCGGGCGCTTGGGAGGTGCAGCTAGCGCAGGCCGAGCTGTTTGCCGGTGGCGACGCAAAAATTACCAGCTTTGCCCTGACCTGAGCCCCCACTGGCCGCGCCCATGACCGCCCCCGCCGACCTGCGCTTTAGCCAGCCACAAGACCACAGCGCACATCTGCTGTTTGGTGATGCGGGCGACGGCGTGCGCGCCGTGTTTGAACTGGCCATTGTGGGCCACTTGCCCGGCGCTATGGGGCTGACAGCGGGCGTATCGGCCAGCACCCCCACGGCGCAGATTGCCATTGCCGCAGCCTTGCCCGGCGTGGGCTTGCGCCTGCGCATTGCCCCACAGGCCGAGCTGGCTGTGTCCGCCCGCTTGCCCGGCGCGCAGCTGGCTGCGCAGCTGGTGGCATCAGTGCCGCTGCACATTGCGGGCCAGCTGCCCGGCCCCGCCATGGCCGCCACCGCCAGCTACGCCAGCAACACCCAGCGCCCTACAGTTGGGTATGCCTTGGGCGTGTGGCAGGTGGCCGCCGCGCAAACCGGCGCGGCCACGCTGGCGAACCAAGGCGGCGTGCGCGAACCCACCGACTGGGGTGCGCCGTGGCAGCGCGCCACCAGCGCACCGGCCCCAATAGCCCACCCGCTGCCCGAGGTACTACGCCCAGCGCTGCGCCAAGTGCAACTGCGCCACCAAGACGCCACAGGCCGCCACGACGCCAGCCACTTTGCCCACCAGCACGCCACGCGCGCACCCCACCAGCACACCGGCTTGTTTGACAACGCCTGGCCCGTGCGTCGCGCCAGCGGCTTTGCGCACCAAGACGGCGACCGCACCCGGCGCACCGACCGTGCGCCGCGCCACCAAAACGCCCGGCATTTACAGCGCCCACAGTCAGTGCGTCACCAAGTGGCGCGCTGGGCGGTATGGAGCTGGGCGGGACGCCACCAAGATGCGGGTGCGCCGCCGCCGGGCATCTCGCGCCCGCCGGTGCCACCGCCGCCACCACCGTTTTTGGGCAACGCACACCTGCTTTTTTGCTGGGCGCAAGACTACAGCGCGCACCTCATTTTTGGCCACCGCTGCGGGCAAGACGGAAGCGGCAACGGCAACACCACCATCGTTATCAGCCCGCAAAGGGTTTACATCGTGCAAAACAACATCACCCTCACGCGCGTGGACACTAGCGCACCACTGGATGCGCTGTCGTTTTCTGCCAGCCTCGACATGGCCAGCTGGACCTGGCAATGGAGCGCTGCGCTGCACGAATCCGCCGCCGACCACTTGGGGCGCAACCCAGACGGCACCCCGCCCGAAGTGGTGGCCAGCATCAACGGCCAATTGCTGCGCCTGTGCATCGAGCGCGTGCAGCTTAACGAGCAGTTTTTGCCTCAGCGCCGCTACAGTGTGTCGGGTCGTGGCCGCAGCGCCGTCCTCGCAAGCCCGTGGGCACCGGTACTGCAACACGGCGGACAAGACAACGAACGCACCGCGCAGCAACTGGCAAATGAAGCGCTGACTATTAACGGCGTGGGCATTGGCTGGGGCGTGGATTGGCAAATAGATGATTGGGTAGTGCCCGCAGGCGTATGGACGCAGCAGGGCAGCTACATCGACGCTCTGGCCGACATTGCCACCAGCGTGGGAGCCTATCTACAGCCGCACGCCACCGACAAAATAGTGCGCGTACTACCCAAATATTCTGCTGCACCGTGGCAGTGGGCCAGTCTGGTGCCCGATGTGCAACTGCCAAAAGACGCGGTGCAGCAACTGGGCACCGAATACATCGACAAACCCGCATACAACGGCATCTATGTGGGCGGCGTGCAAGCCGGTGTTTTTGGCCCCGTCACCCGCGCTGGGACGATTGGCGACCTGCAAGCGCCGCAAGTTACGCACGCCCTCATCACTGACGCGACCGCCCACCGAATGCGCGGCATTGCCGAGCTTGCAGACACGGGCCGCCAGCGCAGGGTGCAGCTGTCCATGCAAGTGCTGCCTGCCGTCGGCCTGATATTGCCTGGAAAGCTAGTGCAAGTGGGCAGCGGCGCAGGTGCCATGCGCGGCATCGTGCGCGCCGCCGCAGTGGAATGGGGCGCTCCGCGCCTGCGACAAAACCTGGAGTTAGAGGTACACGACTGATGCCAAATATATTCACGCAATTTATCGCCCTGCTACCCAAGCAGTCGCTGAATGTCGGCACGGTCACTGCCATCACTGCCACTGGCGCGGCAGTGCAACTGCCCGGCGGAGCCGTGGTATTTGCGCGCGGACAGGCCAGCGTAGGCCAGCGCGTGTTTGTGCGCGCCGGATTAATCGAGGGCGAGGCACCGGCGTTGGTGTTTGTGGATGCGCAAGTGTAACCACCGTTTGCACCGCTACTCCCCAGCACCTGCGCTAAAAATTATCCAAAAGTGCGCTAAATGTTTTGCGTTTGTACACTGTCAGGCTGGGTGCCTTGAAGGGAAATTAACGCTTGCTCATGATGTAGCGGTACGTTTTTTCCATCTCTGGCGCATCCAAGTCAGCAAGGCTGGTCTTGCTGAAGTTCTTAAGGATTTATCCGTAAATT
>CAIRYF010000158.1 GCA_903882725.1 uncultured Simplicispira sp. | reverse complement strand
GCGACTGGACATGACCTTGGCGCAAGAATTGGAGGCCAAGCAAAACGTTGACTTCACGCGCCGACGCCTAGAAGTGATCACTGGCCAAAATGCCGACACACTGGCCCGCCTAGATGTGCAGCAATTTGCCCCCAGCACGCCCGTGCCAGCCAGCGTGGAGGCTTGGATAGAGCGCGCCGAACAAACCAGCCCCGAAATGCAAGCCCTGCGCGCACAGCTAGAGGCCGCGCAGCAAGAAATCGCCAAAGCCCAAGCTGGCCACAAGCCCACCTTGGACGCCATTGCCCAATGGGCGCGCAGCAGCAGCGACAGCGTCACCAGCGTCAACTCGCGCTATGACAACAAAACGCTCGGCCTGCAACTGAACGTGCCTCTGTATGCCGGCGGCTATGTTAGTTCCACCGTGCGCCAAGCGGTAGCCGCACACGAACGTGCCCGCGAAGTGCTAGAAGCCACACGCCTGGACTTGGGCGTACGCATACACCGCGAGTTTCGTGGCATGACTGAAGGCGTATTGCGCATTCAAGCCTTAGAGCAAGCCGTGCGCTCGGGCGAACAAGCACTGCTCTCCAACCAAAAATCATTTGAAGCCGGCATCCGCACCACACTCGATGTCTTGAACGCCGCGCAGCAAAAAACCCTGGCACAGCGCGATTTGGCGCAGGCGCGATACGTGTATCTGGTGTCCTACTTGCGCCTGCAATCCCTGGTCGGCGAAGACCGCCAAAACAGCGTAGAGCAAGTTAACCGCTGGCTGCTGGCTACCAACTGAGGCTTTCAGCCTTCAGCCTCTTGGAGGTTTCTGTAGGCGAAAAAAAACCGGACATAAAGTCCGGTTTTTTTTCGTCCACCGACAGGCTTGCGCCTGTCTTGGGTGGTTTGAGTTTAGTGACCCGACGCGCCCGCAGCGCCCAGACCAGTTTCCGAACGCACTTGCTGTGCAGGGAACGCAGCGCGCTCACGGGCAGCGTTGGCGCTCTTATCAGTGATCGAGAACAACCAGATACCAAGGAAACCAATCGTCATGGAGAACAGCGCTGGCGAGGTGTAGGGGAACCAAGCCGAACCTTTGGGGTTGCCCAGCGTGGCTTCCCACACCGAAGGCGACACCACGGTCAGTACCACCGACGAGATCAGGCCCAAGAAACCGCCAATCACTGCACCGCGTGTGGTGCAGTCTTTCCACAGCACTGACATGAACAGCACCGGGAAGTTGGCCGATGCAGCAATAGCAAAAGCCAGCGACACCATGAACGCAATGTTTTGCTTCTCAAAGACAATGCCCAAGACCACGGCAATCACGCCCAAAGCCAAGGTGGTGATACGCGAAACCTTCAGCTCCGAAGCGCTGTCAGCATTGCCCTTCTTGAACACCGTAGCGTACAAGTCGTGCGACACAGCCGAAGCACCCGACAGCGTCAAGCCAGCCACCACAGCCAAGATAGTGGCAAAAGCCACAGCCGAGATGAAACCGTAGAAGACGTTGCCGCCGACCGACTTGGCCACCAGCACCGCTGCCATGTTGGCTGTACCTGCGCCGCCGTGGATCACGCCTTTGACGGTGTCAGCCATCTCAGGGTTGGTCAGCACCATGGTGATAGCACCAAAGCCGATGATAAAAATCAGCACATAGAAGTAGCCAATCCAAGTAGTAGCCCACAGCACCGATTTACGGGCTTGTTTTGCGTCAGGCACGGTAAAGAAGCGCATCAGGATGTGTGGCAAACCGGCGGTACCGAACATCAGAGCCATACCGAAGGAGATGGCAGAGATCGGGTCTTTAATAAAGCCCCCAGGGCCCATGATGCCCAGACCCGCTTTGAGCGCTTCTTCAGGCGTTTTGCCCGTGTTGGCCGCAATTTGGGCACGCACTTCGACACCCTTGGCAAACAGTGCTTCAGGGCTAAAGTTGTAATTGGCCAGCACCATGAAGGCCATGAAGGTCACGCCAGCCAGCAGCAGGCAGGCCTTGATAATCTGCACCCACGTAGTGGCCGTCATACCGCCAAACAGCACGTACACCATCATCAGCGCGCCGACGATGACCACAGCCATCCAGTATTCCAAGCCAAACAGCAGCTTGATCAGCTGACCGGCACCGACCATCTGAGCGATCAGATAGAAAGCCACCACCACCAGCGTGCCCGAAGCGGCAAACGCGCGAATGGGGGTTTGCTGAAAGCGATAACCGGCCACGTCGGCAAAGGTGAACTTGCCCAGGTTGCGCAGGCGCTCGGCCATCAGGAAAGTAATCAAGGGCCAACCGACCAGAAAGCCGATGGAGTAGATCAGGCCGTCATAGCCCGAAGCCATCACTGCAGCAGAAATACCCAAGAACGAGGCGGCAGACATATAGTCGCCGGCAATCGCCAAGCCGTTTTGAAGGCCTGTAATGCCGCCACCAGCGGTATAGAAGTCGGCGGCTGATTTGGTTTTGGACGCGGCCCATTTAGTGATCCAGAGCGTGCCAGCAACAAAGGCACCGAACATGCCGATGGCCACCCAGTTGGTGGCCTGCTTGGCCGCTTGGCCCATGTCGGCCCCCGCTGCGTGGGCGGCGCCCACTGCCAGCAAGGCCAGCAGCATAAAAGCGCTGCTACGGTATTTTTGCAGTGCGTTCATTTGCTGGCTTCCTTCAGGATTTCTTGGGTCAAAGCATCAAACTCGCCATTGGCGCGGCGCACATAAATGCCCGTGATGGCGATGGTAAAGATAATCACGCCCATACCAATCGGAATGCCCAGCGAGGTCACGCCAGCACCGATAGGCTGTGCCAGAAAAGGCTTGTTAAAAGCGATCAAAGCGATGTAGCCGTAGTAGACGACCAGCATCAAGATAGTCAAGGTAACGCCCAAGCGGTTGCGTTTGCTGCGTAACTCTAGGTACTTCGGATTGTTTTGTATTTTGGTGACGATCGGATCGATCATGTCTGTCTCCTCAAAGGTTGAATGC
>CAIRYF010000157.1 GCA_903882725.1 uncultured Simplicispira sp. | reverse complement strand
GTCCTGCCAAAAATGCCCGCATCACCATCTACTCGGCACGTCCGGGCGTGGTGATTGGCAAAAAGGGCGAAGATATCGAGAACCTCAAGAAGGAACTCGCTCTTCGTTTGGGCGTGCCAGTGGCAGTCAACATCGAAGAAGTGCGCAAGCCCGAAATCGATGCCAAACTGATCGCTGACTCGATCACCCAACAGCTCGAAAAGCGCATTATGTTTCGCCGCGCTATGAAGCGCGCCATGCAAAACGCCATGCGTCTGGGTGCCTTGGGTATCAAGATCATGTCGTCGGGACGTCTGAACGGTATCGAAATCGCTCGCTGCGAGTGGTACCGCGAAGGCCGCGTGCCGCTTCACACCTTGCGCGCTGACATCGACTACGGCACATCGGAAGCCCACACCACCTACGGCGTCATTGGCGTTAAGGTCTGGGTCTACAAGGGTGACACACTGGGTCGCAACGATCTGCCCGCAGTGGAAACACCGCGTCCAGACGACGAGCGCCGCCCACGTGGCCCCCGCCGCGATGGCCGTGACGGTCGTCCTGGTGGTGACCGCGACCGTGGCGCCGGTGCTGGCCGTGGCGGCCCACGCCGCCCAGCAGGTGCTAATGCAGCCCCTGCCGATGGCAGCGACAAGCCCGCCGGTGCCGGTGGCGCTGACGCAACCGCCGTTAAGCGCGTACATAAAGTAGACGCGCCCGCTACAGCAGCGGACGGAAAAGGAGAATAAAAGATGCTGCAACCTGCTCGCCGCAAGTTCCGTAAGGAACAAAAAGGCCGCAACACTGGCGTCGCTACCCGAGGCAACTCGGTCGCGTTCGGTGATTTCGGTCTGAAGTGTACGGATCGTGGCCGTTTGACGGCTCGCCAGCTTGAAGCTGCGCGCCGTGCTATTTCGCGCCACGTTAAGCGTGGTGGCCGTATCTGGATCCGCGTGTTCCCGGACAAGCCAATTTCTACCAAGCCCGCCGAAGTGCGTATGGGTAACGGTAAAGGCAACCCCGAGTTTTACGTGGCTGAAATCCAACCCGGCAAGATCGTGTTCGAAATCGTCGGTGTACCCGAAGAACTCGCCCGCGAAGCCTTCCGTCTGGCCGCCGCCAAGCTGCCCCTGCGCACCACGTTCGTGTCGCGCATGGTCGGCCAGTAATTTCAGGAGAAACTGATATGAACACTGCTGAATTGCGCCAAAAAGACGCCGCTGGCATCAAAGACGAAATCAAAGCCCTGCAAAAGGCCCACTTCGGTCTGCGTATGCAAAAGGCTACGCAACAACTGGGTAACACTGGCACGCTGCGTACCACGCGCCGTGACATTGCCCGCGCCAAAACTATCCTTGCTGAAAAGCAAGCCGCCAAGTAAGGAGCACACATGACGGAAGCTAAAAAATCCCTCAAGCGCACCTTGGTTGGCAAGGTGGTCAGCGACAAGCGTAACAAGACCGTGACCGTGTTGATTGAGCGCCGTGTCAAGCACGAGCTCTACGGCAAGATCGTCGGTAAGTCGAGCAAGTTCCACGCGCACGACGAAACCAATGAGTACAAGGTCGGCGACGTGATCGAAATCACCGAAAGCCGTCCCCTGTCGAAGACCAAAAACTGGGTCGCTACGCGCCTGGTGACAAAGGCTTCACTGGTGTAAGCCTTCTCGGCTTCTGGGCTACCTAGCCCCTTGAAACGACCCACAATGTGGGTCGTTTTTCTTTTGGGCGATGCTTTTTACGGCAAGCAGTCGGCCTGCTATTTTTCACCCGTTATTTGGAGCTATCCATGATCAAAATTGGCGACACCCTGCCCGCAACCACCTTGATGGAGTATGTCGAAGTTGAGGGCAATGGCTGCAGCATCGGCCCCAATCCGGTGAATGTGGCGCAAGCCACGGCGGGCAAGACGATTGCTCTGCTGGCCGTGCCCGGCGCTTTTACGCCCACTTGCTCGGCGCAGCACCTGCCCGGTTTTCTGGAGAAGGCCGAGCAATTTAAGGCCGCTGGCGTCGATGAAATTTGGTGCTTGGCGGTGAACGACGCCTTTGTTATGGGCGCATGGGGCCGCGAACAAAACACCGCCGGCAAAATTCGTATGTTGGCCGACGGCGATGCCGCCTTTGCCCAAGCCACAGGCTTGACGCTGGACTTGCACGGCAAAGGCTTGGGTCTGCGCAGCAACCGTTATTCGATGTTGGTGAAAGACGGCAAAGTAGTGCAGCTCAACATTGAAGGCCCAGGCCAATTTGACGTCAGCGACGCAGCGACTTTGCTGGCCCAAGTGACGGCATAAGCACTGTGTATCACCGCCATTACACTCCTAAAAAGTGAGCTATCAGCGCTTATGTAGCAAGGGTTATAGCCCTAAAAGACCTTAAATCTATCAATGGCCTAAACAATGTCCACTTTCAGGTAGTGCGAGCCGGGCAAAGGGTTGTGGTAGTAGGGCGGAATCTCGATAAAGCCTAGATCGGTATAGAGCGCGCGGGCGGCCTCCATATCGTCTAGCGTGTCCAGCAGTACGCTGGTATAGCCAACTTGGCGTGCGCTATCGAGCGTGGCCTCGGCCAGTTCGCGACCAATGCCAAAGGCGCGAAATGCTTTGCGCACATACAGGCGTTTCATTTCGCCGGCATTGGGGTAGTCGCAATTGTCCAATGGACGCAAGGCGCAGCAGCCGGCCAAGGCACCCCCTACCCAGGCCAGCAGCAAGCTGCCTCGGGGCAGGCCATATTCACCTGGAAGATTAGCCAGTTCAGCCTCAAACCCTTGAAAGCACAGATCAACACCGAGGCTATCGGCGTATTCCTGAAACAGCGTGCGCACGGCACACAGCTCTTCGGGGTGGCTAGGAACGGTCAAGGTAACAGTAACGGCTTGGGTGTCCACGGTGCGCTCATGGGATCAACATCAGAATTGGCAGTGTAGCGGCGCTGCCCCGCTATGGCGGTGCAAGAGCCACACTGGCAGACAGGGTAAAATTATCGGCTGCCCAAGGAGCGTTGCACCGGTCAACCAAAGCGCATATACCGCGCATTGGTGCCGTCAGGCTTGGGTAATGTGCCACCCCCTAGACCCGCAACGACGCTCGCCTATTCGCGGTTTTTTGCCCCGGTGAGCCAGTAAGTCCCATGCCTGAAATTTCCCCTCCCCCCATGAAACTGTCGGGTCTTGAGCCCGTCACTATTGGAGTCGGCACGTTGTTTGTCAACGTCGGCGAGCGCACCAACGTCACCGGCTCCAAAGCCTTTGCCCGGATGATTTTGAACGGCCAGTTTGAGGACGCACTGGCCGTGGCGCGCCAGCAGGTCGAAAACGGCGCGCAAATCATCGACATCAATATGGACGAAGCCATGCTCGACAGCAAGGCGGCCATGGTGCGGTTTTTGAACCTGATTGCGTCTGAGCCGGATATTGCCCGCCTGCCCATCATGGTCGACAGCTCCAAGTGGGAGGTGATCGAGGCCGGACTGCGCTGCATTCAGGGCAAGCCCATCGTCAACTCGATTTCGATGAAAGAGGGCGTTGAAGCCTTTAAGCACCACGCAAAATTAGTGCGCCGCTACGGTGCCGCTGCGGTGGTGATGGCCTTTGACGAGCAAGGCCAAGCCGATACCTACCAACGCAAGATTGAAATTTGCGAGCGTGCCTACCGCATCTTGGTCGATGAAGTCGGTTTTGCGCCCGAGGACATCATCTTCGACCCCAACATTTTTGCCGTGGCCACCGGCATTGAAGAGCACGCCAATTACGCCGTCGAATTCATCGAAGCGACGCGCTGGATTAAGCAAAACCTGCCTGGAGCCAAGGTCTCCGGCGGGGTGTCGAACGTGTCGTTCAGCTTTCGCGGCAACGACCCGGTGCGCGAGGCCATCCACACCGTGTTTCTGTACCACGCGATCAAAGCGGGCATGGACATGGGCATCGTCAACGCTGGCATGGTCGGCGTCTATGACGACTTAGAGCCGGTACTGCGCGAGCGCGTCGAAGACGTGATTTTGAATCGCCGCGAAGACGCCGCCGAAAGGCTGCTTGAAGTGGCCGAAACCGCCAAAAGCGGTGCCAAAGACGAGAGCAAAAAACTCGAATGGCGCGGCACACCCGAGTCACCCAAAACCGTCGAAGAGCGCCTGAGCCACGCCTTGGTGCATGGCTTTACCGACTTCATTGCCCAAGACACCGAAGAGGTTTATCAAAAAATCTTGGCCCAAGGCGGCCGGCCGCTGCACGTCATCGAAGGCCCACTGATGGCCGGTATGAGCGTGGTGGGCGACCTGTTTGGTCAGGGCAAAATGTTTTTGCCGCAGGTGGTCAAAAGCGCCCGGGTAATGAAGCTGGCAGTCGCCCACTTGATTCCCTACATCGAAGAAGAAAAACGCCAAGACGAGCTGGCCGGGCGCGACGTGCGCACCAAAGGAAAAATCGTCATTGCCACCGTCAAGGGCGACGTACACGACATTGGCAAAAACATCGTCACCGTGGTCTTGCAGTGCAACAACTTCGAGGTCATCAACATGGGCGTGATGGTGCCCTGCCACGAGATTTTGGCCCGCGCCAAGGCCGAAGGGGCCGACATCGTTGGCCTGTCCGGGCTGATTACGCCCAGCCTCGAAGAAATGCAATATGTCGCCGCCGAGATGCACAAGGACGACCATTTCCGGGTCAAAAAAATCCCGCTGTTGATTGGCGGCGCCACCTGCTCGCGCATTCACACCGCCGTCAAAATTGCGCCGCACTACGACGGCCCTGTCGTCTATGTGCCCGACGCCTCGCGCAGCGTCGGCGTGGCGCAAAGCCTGCTGGGCGACAACGCCGATGCCTTTGTGCAAGAGGTCTACGCCGACTACGACAAAGTGCGCACCCAGCACGCCAACAAAAAGCAAACCCCGCTGTGGCCACTGGCCAAAATCCGCGCCAACAAAACCACGATCGACTGGAGCGCCTACCAGCCACCGCACCCGCGCGTGCTGGGGCGGCGCGTGTTCAAAAACTTTGACTTGGCCGAGCTGGTGGCGTTCATCGACTGGGGGCCGTTCTTTCAGACGTGGGATTTGGCCGGGCCGTACCCTGCCATCCTCACCGACGAAGTGGTCGGCGTCGAGGCCACGCGCGTGTTTGCCGACGCGCAGGCGATGCTGAAAAAAATCGTCGAAGGCCGCTGGCTGTCGGCCAGCGGTGTGCTGGGGCTGTACCCGGCCAACAGCGTCGGCGACGACATCGAGTTCTACACCGACGAGACGCGCAGCCAAGTCGCCATGACGTGGTACGGCCTGCGCCAACAGACAGAAAAGCACACCGTTGACGGCACCAACGGCGAGAAAATACAGCGCCCCAGTCGCTGCCTGGCTGACTTTGTCGCGCCCAAAGACAGCGGCATTGCCGACTACGCCGGAATGTTCGCCGTCACCGCCGGACTGGGCTTGGAAAAAAAAGAGCAGGCGTTTATCGACGCACTGGACGACTACTCCTGCATCCTGTTCAAAAGCCTGGCCGACCGCTTGGCCGAAGCCTTTGCCGAGTGCCTGCACCAACGCGTGCGCACCGATTTGTGGGGCTACGCCGCTGGCGAAACATTAAACAGCCATGAGCTGATTGCCGAAAAGTACCACGGCATTCGCCCCGCGCCCGGCTACCCAGCTTGCCCGGATCACAGCGCCAAACACGACCTGTTTGCGCTCTTGCAGTGCCACGAAATTGGTATGTCGCTGACCGAGAGCTTGGCGATGAACCCGGCCGCCAGCGTCAGCGGTTTTTATATCGGCCATCCGGACAGCGTGTACTTCAACGTCGGGCGCATTGCCGACGACCAAGTGCGCGACATGGCCCAGCGCCGTGGCACGGACGAGAAAGAACTGCGCCGCTTGCTCGGGCCGAATCTGTAGTTTTAAGCAAAACAGCGTCTCGCAGCAGTTATTTGCTATTTTTATAGTAGCTGCTAGCGCATACCAAACAAGGGCTAGAGGCCTAAAACACCAATAATCCAGGCGTACCATGCCACGCTGAAGTGCTCCAGCGCCAGAGCGCCGCTGGGGTAGCGCCAATAGCCGCTGCCCATAGGCGCGCTGGTAATCGGGCCACTGCTGGCGCGCCTCGATATCGTTCATGTCGAACTTCCAATGTTCGAGCAACGGACACAATTCCTCAAATGTGCCCCAACCAAGGGATACCCGACAATGGCTGCATGATCCCAGCAGCATCCATCCCCCAGCATTTTGGTATCCGTGACAACCATTCCAGAGGTAACGTAGCCGCCTTTCTGACTGACAAAATCAGCGCTGGCAGTAGGCTTTCTGTAGTGTCTGCCTACTTCACCATTTATGCCTACGATGCACTGGCTGAACAACTCAACCAAGTAGAACACCTCAATTTTCTGTTTGGCGAACCCAGCTTTATCGCCTCGCTAGACCCAGAAAAAACCGACAAAAAAGCCTTCCAAATTGAAGACCAAGGCTTAGAGCTGTCTAACCGCCTGCAACAAAAAGACGTAGCGCGCCGCTGCGCGGATTGGATTCGGGACAAGGTAGAAATCCGCTCAGTACGCCAAGCCAATTTACTGCATGGCAAGCTTTACCATATTGACGATGGCCGCCGCGACCACGCCTTGCTGGGCAGCTCCAACTTTACCCGCAGTGGGCTGGGCTTGGCCCACACGTCCAACATTGAACTCAATTTGATTGTCGATAGCGACCGCGACCGTATCGACCTGAAACAATGGTTTGATGCACTCTGGAACGATTCAAAGCTGGTGGTAGATGTGAAAGCCGAGGTGCTGCGCTACCTAGAGCAACTCTATGCCAACCACGCGCCAGAGTTTATTTACTTCAAAACGCTTTACCACGTTTTTGAGCGCTTCTTGTCTGAGCAGCAGGCCGATGCCGCCCTGTTTGACCAAACCGAGATTGTGGATACCGACATCTGGAAAGCCCTGTTTGACTTCCAAAAAGACGGCGTCAAAGGTGCCATCCACAAGATCAACACGCACAACGGCTGCATTTTGGCCGATAGCGTGGGCTTGGGCAAAACCTATTCGGCGCTGGCCGTTATCAAGTATTACGAGCTACGCAACCACCGCGTGCTGGTGCTGTGCCCCAAAAAGCTGCGCGACAACTGGACGGTCTATCTGGCGCAAAACAACAGCGAACTCAACCCGTTCTTGAAAGACCGGCTGGCCTATACCGTGCTCTCGCACACCGATTTATCGCGCGATAGCGGCAAGGTAGATGGTGTGGATTTGGCCGCCCTGAACTGGGGCAACTTTGATTTGGTGGTGATTGACGAATCGCACAACTTTCGCAACAACACCAAAGGCAAATACGACGACGAAGGCAACCTGATTCGCAAAAGCCGTTACGAGCGCCTGATGGACGACATCATCCAAGCCGGTGTGAAAACCAAAGTATTGCTGCTTTCGGCCACCCCAGTGAACAACGACCTGAAGGACCTGCGCAACCAAATTTACTTTGTCACCGAAGGGCGTGATACCGCTTTTGCGAAAGATTTTGGTATCCACAGCATCAAAGACACCCTGACTACAGCGCAAAAGACTTTTATGGACTGGGCCAAGCGCAGCGGCGACAAAGACGCGCGCGACCTGATGGAGCGCCTGCCAGCCGGATTTTTTACCCTGCTGGACGAAATCACCATTGCGCGCTCGCGCAAGCACATCCAAAAGTATTACCGCGCCTCGATGGCGCAAATTGGCCAGTTTCCGCAGCGGCAAAAACCGCAATCGGTGTTCTCTGATATTGACAGCAAAGGGCGTTTTCCGTCTTACGACAAGCTCAATGCCGAAATCGGCAACTACCAACTCTCGCTCTACAAGCCATCGTTGTACGTAAAAGAAGAATTCAAAGCGCTGTACGAAAAAGGCAACGTGCGTAACTTCAGCCAGGAAAGGCGCGAAGGCTTTCTGATCGACATGATGAAGGTCAACTTTCTCAAGCGGCTGGAAAGCTCGGTG
>CAIRYF010000156.1 GCA_903882725.1 uncultured Simplicispira sp. | reverse complement strand
CTGACCCAGCGCAGCTCGTCGATCAGATCAAAAAAGAAAAACAGCGCCAAAAAACCCAGCGTGACAAACAGCACCGCCAAGAGGACTTCGCGGTAGATAAAGCGGCGAATCGTGCTCATGCCGTCCTCCGGCGCTGCCACCACGGACGCAGTGACCAATGGTTGTGCCGTACTGCCAACAGCAGGGCAGAAAAAATAAAGATGCCGCCGTGCAGCAGCAGCAAAAACGCCGACAAGGTCACCTTGCCAGTGCTAATCCAACTTTGCCCCAGCACCATAAAGTTGTAATAAACACTGAAAGCAAACAGCGCAAACACCAAGTTGGCGCTGCGGCTGGCACGCGGGTTGACGCTCGACAGCGCCAGCGCCAGCACGACAAAGTTGAACGCGGCCAAGGCCAAGCCCACGCGCCAAGCCAACTCGGCCCGGTGCGTCGGTTCGGTTTGCATCAGCAGTTGTGCCGTGCTGCTGGTTTTGACGTTGCCAGCGTCCGCGCCGCTGCTGGGGGCTTGGCCTAAGCGCGTGCCGTACTCGCTAAATTCGCTGATTTTTAAGCCCGGCTTGCTGCTGGAAGACTCGACCCGCTGGCCGTTGTTGAGCAGCACAAAGCGCTCGCCAGAACGCGCCTCAAGCCGCGCACTGCGCGCTGAAGTGACGGACTCGCCGCCTGGCTGCGAGGCGGCAATAAACACGTTGTTGGCCGCCTGCGGGTCGGGACTGTCTTTGTCGATAAAAAACACCCGGCTGCCGTTGGCCGATTCTTGAAATTCTCCTGGCGCAATGCGCTCGACATCGTTGCGCTGCTCGTACTGCGTGCGCAGCCCTTGGATTTGCTGGTTGGCCCACGGCCAGACCACCAGCGCCAGCGTGGCCACCACCACCATCACCGGCCAGGCAAAGCGCAACAGCGGCTTGAGCAAACTGATCAGCCCTTGTCCGCTGGCAAACCAAATGACCATTTCGCTGTCGCGGTACATCCGCGAGAGCGTGGCGACGATGGCGATAAACAGGCTCAGGCACAAAATGGTCGACAGCTGGCCCAGCACGGTAAAGCCCATCACCAAAATAATGTCGGAAGGGTCAACGCTGCCACGGGCGGCCTGACCCAGCGTGCGGATCAGCATCATGGTCATGACCACCGTGACCAGCACCACCAGCGTGGCACCAAAGCCGCGCGCCAGCTCTTTGCGAAGAGATGAATCGAATAACATGGGCGCGAAAGAAAAGGGCTGATTATGAACTTTGATCTAAAGACACTGGGGCTGGCTGAAGCTGCGGCAGAAAAATGCGACTTGCTGGTGCTGCTGGTGGCCGATGGCGATGGCTTTACGCCCGGAGCTGATGTTTTGTCCACCCTGGTGGCGCAGGCGATAAAAAGTGCTGACTTGAGCACCAAAGCCGGTCAAAACCTGTCGCTGTACCAAGTGCCTGGTGTGGCCGCGCGCCGCGTGGTGTTGTTGGGTGTGGGCGCGGGCGATGCACGCGGTGTGCGTTTGGGGCTGCAAGCGGTTGCTGCGGTACTGCGGGCAGCGTCTATTAAGCGCGCGGTGCTGTGCTTTGCTGGCACCGCCTCCAACGATGCCGTTGCCGCCGCCGTACAGGGGGTGGCGCAGGCCAGCTACGTCTACACCACCACCAAGCCCAAGGCTGAAGCGCGCACACTCAACCGCGTGATCATTGGCGTGGCCGATACCGTCGCTGATGATTCCGCCATGATGCAGGCGTTTGAGTACAGCGTCGCTGTCACGGTCGGCGTTGAATTGGCGCGCGAATGGGGCAACCGCCCGGCCAACTACGCCACGCCGACGCTGCTGGCCGACGCTGCCAAAGGACTGACCGAACACCCCGGCATCCAGTGCAAAGTGATGGGCCCGACCGAAGTGGCCAAGCTGGGCATGGGTGCCTTTATGGCGGTGGCCCAAGGCACGCCAGAGCCGCTGCGCTTTATTGAGCTGCGCTATACCGGTGCCGCCAAAACCCAAGCGCCTATCGTGCTGGTGGGCAAGGGCATCACCTTTGACTCGGGCGGCATTTCGCTCAAGCCGGGCGCTGAGATGGACGAGATGAAGTTTGATATGTGCGGCGCTGCCAGCGTGCTGGGCGTGTTTCGCGCGCTGGCCGAGTTGCAGCCGACCGTCAACGTCGTCGGCCTGAGTCCAGCTTGCGAAAATATGCCCGATGGCCGCGCCCTCAAGCCCGGCGACGTGGTCACCAGCATGAGCGGCCAAACCATCGAGATTTTGAACACCGACGCCGAAGGCCGACTGGTGCTGTGCGACGCTTTGACCTATGCCGCTGGCCTCAAGCCCGCCGCCGTGGTGGACATTGCCACGCTGACCGGCGCTTGCGTGATTGCCTTGGGCGGTGTGCGCAGCGGCTTGTTTTGCAGCGACGACGCGCTGGCCCAATCCCTGCTGGCCGCTGGCGAGCGTGCGCAAGACCTGTGCTGGCGGATGCCGCTGGACGAGGACTATGCCGAGGGCCTGAAAACCAACTTTGCCGACGTAGCCAACGTCGCCGGTCGCCCGGCTGGTTCCATCACGGCAGCCAAGTTTTTGCAACGCTTTGTGGGTGAATTTCCGTGGGCGCATTTGGACATTGCTGGCACGGCATGGAAAGGCGCTGCAGCCAAGGGCGCGACCGGCCGCCCGGTCGGCTTGCTGCTGCATTACTTGCTGCAAGCAGCGGCTGCGACGCCGGCCAAGGCCAAAGCGCCGGTCGCCAAAAAAGCGCCCGCCCGTAAAACCAGCGCTAAGTAAGCCCATCGTGGTGATGACCGAAGTTGCTTTTCACTTCAATGCGCCGGACAAACTGGCTTACGCCTGCCGCTTTGCCCGAAAAATGTCGCGCAGTGGGCACCACTTGGTCATCACTGCGGGCACCCCTTTGTTAGACGAACTCAGCACGCGGCTGTGGAGCTTGGCACCGCAAGAATTTTTAGCCCATGCGCGCGCTGACAGCCCTGCCTATGTGCAAGATGCCTCACCGCTGCTGCTATTGAGCGAGCCCAGCCAAATCGCGCAAATCGCACAAATCGCGCAGCCGCAGGTATTGCTGAATTTGGGCGACCAAGTGCCGCTCGGTTTTGAGCGCTTTGCACGTTTGATTGAAGTGGTCAGCGCCAGCGACGACTGGGATCGCCACCAAGCGCGCAGCCGCTGGCGCAACTACACCCAGCGCGGCTATGCCATCGTGCGCCATGACTTGGTATTGAAAAGCTGAAGGCCGCCCATGAGCAAGCCCCCCAGACATCCGCCTCGTTTTGTGCCCACTTTGACCCAAGTGGTGCCCGACACCAGCCCCGTGCCACTGCCGCAACCTTCTGCCCAGCAGACACCGCAACCGCAACCATCGCAGTCGCAGTCGCCCGTGGTCGAAGCCGAAGCCGAAGCCGGAGCAGCAATGCAGATTTTTGATGGCTTTGATGAGCTTTTGGTGCGCCGCTTGATGCAGCGTGTCGATATGGGCTTAGAGCAGCATTTACACGCAGCTATTGCCAAGGTGGTGCAAGAGCAAACCCGCTCTGTGTTGCCTCGACTGCGTGAAAAGCTTGAATTGGTGGTGCGCCAAGTGGTGTACGAGGCGGTCGCCGATGAGATGGACAGTCAACACCATGCGCCATTGATCAAAAAATAAATAAGCAGTCATTTCCCCCAAAGCCATGAAATGGCTCCATTGAATTCGATGCCATAAACTAGGTTAAATCGGCCTATAGCCCTTTAGATACGTGCGCTAGTAGCTATTAAATTAATAGTAATTATCCGTGCCCCAGCCGATTCTTGACGGTGGGCAAAAAATGCTGCCATATGCGTCGGTGCCGTAAATACGGCAGGGCTGGCAAAAATCAAAATGGCTCAAAGCGTTTTGGATGCTGGTGGCAGAAAAACTGCCAGACAAAAGGTATGCTTGCCGCTCTATGGCCCTTCTGTTTGATTCTTTTTGGCGCGCTTTGGCGTATTGCCTGCGTCCGCGCGTGGTGCTGTTGTCGGTGCTGCCACTGCTGCTGATGGTGTTGATGGCGTTGGGTTTGGGCTACTTTTATTGGGAGCCTGCCGTAACCCAGGTCTATGCGTGGCTACAGGCACCGGGCTGGTGGGAGGTGCTGTGGGGCTGGCTGCAAAGGTTGGGGGTCAGCGACGGTGCTGCTTGGCTGGCACCGCTGTTGGTGGTGGTGTCCATCACGCCGCTGGTGGTATTGGTGGCACTGTTGTTGGTGTCCGTTTTTATGACCCCGGCGCTGGTGGCGCTGGTGGCGCAACGCCTTTTTGCAAGCCTAGAGCGCAAAAAAAGCGCCTCTTTTATTGCCAGTGTGATCTGGATGGTGGGTGCCACTGCGCTGGCCGTGCTGGCGCTGCTATTGTCGATGCCACTGTGGCTGGTGCCGCCCTTGGTGCTGGTATTGCCGCCGTTGATTTGGGGCTGGCTGACTTACCGCGTCATGGCCTTTGACGCGCTGGCCGAGCACGCCAGCAAAAGCGAGCGTGACACGCTATTGCAGCGCCACCGCATCAGCCTGCTGTTGATGGGGGTGTGCTGCGGCTACTTGGGTGCCGCACCGGCCTTGGTGTGGGTATCTGGAATAGCATTTGCAGCGGCGTTTTTTATCCTGATTCCGCTGGCTATCTGGATTTACACCTTCGTGTTTGCTTTCTCGTCGCTGTGGTTTGCCCATTTTTGTTTGGCCGCGCTAGAGCGCCTGCGCGCTGAAGAGACAGCGTCTGCATCTATGCCTGCGCCCCGCAGCATCACTGTGCTGGACACCGGCGTGCGGGTCTTGCCGGCGTCTGCTTCTCATCCACCTTCTTTGTTGTCCTCGCCCCATGACCACTAACTTTGGCCTCATCATCGTTGGCGATGAAATTTTGTCTGGCAAACGCCAAGACAAGCACTTGCCCAAAATTATCGAACTGTTGTCGGTGCGCGGCTTGGCGCTGTCCTATGCCGACTATGTTGGCGACGTGCCCGAGCGCATTACGCAAGCGCTACAGCGCGCCTTTGCCTCGGGCGACACCGTATTCAGCACCGGCGGCATTGGTGCCACGCCCGACGACCAAACCCGCCAAAGCGCCGCGCACGCACTGGGCGTGCCGCTGCAAGCGCACCCCGAGGCACAGGCCATGATCCACGAGCGGATGCGAGAGATGGCGCTAGAACGCGGCGAGCCCTACGACCCCGACAGTCCAGACAGCCTGCAACGCTTGAACATGGGCGTGTTTCCGGCCGGCGCTCGCGTCATTCCCAACAGCTACAACAAAATTGCCGGCTTTAGCTGTACTGGCAGCGGTGGTGGCAGCGTTCACTTTGTGCCCGGTTTTCCGGTCATGGCGTGGCCGATGATCGAGTGGGTGCTCGATCAGCACTGCGCGCACCTGTTTCACCAAGCGCCGCACACCGAACACTCGGTACTGGTGTTTGGTGCCATGGAAGCGAGCTTGACGCCACTGATGGAACGCATTGAACACGACCATGCGCTGGTGCGCGTTTTCAGCCTGCCCAGTGTTGACCACCCGGTGCATGGCCGCCATATTGAGTTGGGCGTCAAAGGCCCCTCGGCCGCCATCCCTGCTGCGTGGGCTGACTTGCGCACTGGGTTGCACCAAATTGGTGCGCAATGCGGCACCGAATTGGTGCGCAATAGGTGAGTGCCAACCGCACCATTGTGGTGCATCGCCAGCATTGTCCGTAGCAATGCACTTGGCATGTAATCTGCTTGTTACCCGATAGTTGTATTTTTAACCCGCGTTTTTCAGGAGAGATTGATGACCCGTACCGTTGCAGACGTGATGAAGATGGTGCAAGACAACGAGATCAAATTCGTTGACTTTCGCTTTACCGACACCCTTGGCAAACAGCACCACACCACGGTGCCGGTGTCGCATTTCGACGAAGAAAAATTCTCGTCTGGCCACGCCTTTGATGGCTCGTCGATTGCTGGCTGGAAGGGCATCGAGTCGTCGGATATGCAGCTCATCCCTGACCCCAACACGGCCAATGTCGATCCGTTTTTTGAAGAGCCAACGCTCATTTTGAATTGCGACGTCATCGAGCCCAACGACGGCAAAGCCTACGACCGCGATCCGCGCTCGATTGCCAAGCGTGCTGAGGCCTACCTCAAGGCCTCTGGCCTGGGTGACACCGCGTTCTTTGGACCGGAGCCAGAATTTTTCATCTTTGACGGCGTGCGCTGGTGCAACGAGCCGGGCAAAGTGATGTACGAAATCGAAGAATACGAAGCCCCATGGAACTCGGGCCGCGACCTTGAAGGCGGCAACCGGGGCCACCGCCCCACCACCAAGGGCGGCTACTTTCCGGTGCCGCCGGTGGACAGCACGCACAACCTGCGCGCTGAGATGGCGCTGATTTTGGAGTCGCTGGGCATTCCGGTCGAAGTGTTCCACCACGAAGTCGCTGGCGCGGGCCAAAATGAAATCGGTACCCGCTTTAGCACCTTGGTGCAGCGCGCCGACTGGACAATTTTGCAAAAATACGTCATTCACAATGTTGCCAACACCTATGGCAAAACGGCTACCTTCATGCCCAAGCCCTACGCTGGCGACAACGGCTCGGGAATGCACGTACACCAGTCGGTGTGGAAAGACGGCAAAAATTTATTTGCTGGTGACGGCTACGCTGGTTTGTCGGACTACGCGCTGTATTACATCGGCGGCATCATCAAGCACGCCCGCGCGCTCAACGCCATCACCAACCCCGGCACCAACAGCTACAAGCGCCTGGTGCCGCACTATGAAGCGCCGGTCAAACTGGCCTATTCGGCCAAAAACCGCTCGGCATCGATTCGCATCCCCTACGTCTCCAACCCTAAGGGCCGCCGCGTCGAAGCACGCTTTCCCGATCCACTGATGAACCCGTACTTGGGTTTTGCTGCGTTGTTGATGGCCGGTCTGGATGGTGTCGAAAACAAAATTCACCCCGGCGAAGCTGCCACCAAAGACCTCTACCACTTGCCGCCCGAAGAAGACAAGTTGGTGCCAACCGTGTGCCACAGCTTGGATCAAGCGCTGGAAGCACTGGACGCTGACCGTGCTTTCCTGACCAAGGGCGGCGTGTTTTCCGACAATATGCTGGACGCCTACATTGAACTGAAAATGGGCGAAGTCACGCGCTTTCGCACGGCGGTGCATCCGGTGGAATACGATATGTATTTTTCGCTGTAAAGCGCGTAGCCCGCTGGCGCTGCTGGGCGCTAGCCAATAAACCAAGGCGGTGTAATACCGCCTTTTTTATTGCTCCAGCGCCGGGAATCGGCGCGGTGCCAGCGCCCTTTGATGTACCACTTGATGCATTTGCGCGTCTTTTTGGCCAATGGGAGCCACAGGCTTTGGGAGATACTCTGGCGCTGCGCCGTTACCGGCGCTGCGCGAGGAATTAATGAAAAAAACGCTCCCTACCCTGCTGTCCATCTTGTTGCTAGGCGCTTGGTGCGCTCCAGCGGCTTGGTCGCAAGACCGCATCTACCGCTGCGGCAACGAATACACCAACAACGCCAGCCAAGCCAAAGACCGTGGCTGCAAGCTGGTCGAAGGCGGCAATGTGACGGTGTTGCAAAGTTCGCGCCCAGCGGCGGCGTTTTCTGGAGCTTCTGGAGCTTCTGGCGCTTCGTCGTCCTCGCCATCTTCTTCGTCCTCCGCCTCCTCACCGGCCAACGCGCCACGGGTCGATACCAGTACCCAGCGCACGCGCGATTCAGACGCGCGCATCATTTTTGAGGCCGAGCTGCGTAAAACCGAAAGCCGCCTGGCCGAGTTGACCAAGGAATACAACAACGGCGCGCCCGAGCGCAATGCACTGGACTTGCGCAACCCGCAGCAATACATGGATCGCACCGCAGAGCTCAAAGCCAATATCGCCCGCACCACCAGCGACATCGAGAGCATTCGGCGCGAATTGGGCCGCATCTCGCGCTAAGTGAGCGCCGTCTCTGCTATCGCTCCTGCGGCCAGCCGCTTTCAGGCGCTGGATTTTTTGTCTTTGCTGGTGGCGGTGCTGCACAGCGATGGCACGCTGCTGTTTGCCAACGCCGCGCTAGAAAACACCTTGGGCCTGTCGCGGCGCACGCTGCAAGGCATGGAGTTGGCGCCGTTTTTTTCTGACCCACAGCTGCTGCACACGGCGCTACAGGCAGCGCGCCAGCATGACTTTGCCACGCTGCGCTTTGAAGCCAGCTTGCAGCGCCCGGCGCAAGAGGCGGTGCCGGTACACGTCAGCGTCGCCGCCACCGATGGGGCTGGCGAGGTGCTGGTCGAGCTGTGGCCGCTGGCGCAACAAGTGCGCCAAGAACGCGAAGAACGCCTGCGCGAACAAGCCCAAGCGCACAAAGAGCTGATCCGCAATTTGGCACATGAAATCAAAAATCCGCTGGGCGGTCT
>CAIRYF010000155.1 GCA_903882725.1 uncultured Simplicispira sp. | reverse complement strand
TGTCGGGTGCTTTGCCGTCTATGGTGCGCAGCTGCGCCAGTTGGGTAATTAGCTTTTCTAGGTTTTTGCGCAGCAGCGGCTCGCCGCCGGTGAGGCGGATTTTGCGCACGCCGTGGGCCATGAATAGCCGCGCCAAGCGGGTGATTTCTTCAAAACTGAGCAGGGCATTGTGTGGCAAGTAGGCGTGATTTTTGTCGAACACCTCCTTGGGCATACAGTAGTTGCAACGAAAGTTGCAGCGATCAGTGACGCTGATGCGCAGGTCGTGCAGCGGGCGTCCTCGGGTGTCACGCAGCAGGCCTGTAAATGCTGCTGACTGTAGCGAAGAAGGCAGGGAAAGCCGGGCGCTGCGCTGCGGCACGAGAGGAATGACACGTTCAACCATAGTGCGATTTTGCGCCACTTGGTGCGTAGGGGATTAATAGCGGCGCAGTGTGTCAGAGTTTAAGCAGGCATCTTTTGGGCACACGTATCTCTACTGCCCTTGCTTGTTGATATGTGTCAGGCGAGGCAGCGCTTCTTAGATCAGAATCTGGCGCTATTGAGTAATCCATATTCACCATTTTGTTGATTCATGAAAACCCCAGTTTGTTCTTTTGACCGTCTTGTGATACGTCGTACTTTGTTGCAGGCTATGGCCGCTGCACTTTTGGTGCCTAGTTGGCAAACGGCATATGCCCAGCTGGCGCTTTCTACAGCTATCAACCGCACGGCGCGTTTTCGGTCGCTGTCGCAGCGCATGGCCAAGGCGTATTGCCAAATACACCTGAATGTGCTGCCTGAGCAAGCGCGCACAGTGTTGGCCGCGTCGCGTCGGTTGGTGTATTTTGGTTTTGCTGATTTGGCTAAGGTTGAGTGGCCAGGAGATTTATCTTCGCAGCTAGAAGAGATACACAAGCTGGCGCTTGATTTAGATGCACTGCTGATGCAGCCGCCCAGCAAAGAGGCTGTGGCAGCGGTGTCTTTGCAGGCCGACAAAATGTTGGCCAGCGCCGATAGCACCACCCAGGCATTTGAAAAGATCTCCAAAACCAGCACGGCTCGCTTGGTAACTACTGCAGGGCGCCAGCGTATGCTGTCGCAGCGGTTGGCTAAAAATTACAGCTTGGTAGCGGCAGGCCTTAACAGCCAGACGCTGGCCAATCAGATGATCTCTGACGCTATCGAATTTAAGCAGGCGTTGGTTATTTTGGGTGCATCCCCTGTTTCTTCTCCTAGCATCCGCAATGAGTTGGCCTTGGTAGAGTCGCAGTGGGTGTTTTTTGATGCCGCCTTGCAGCGCCAGCCCGATGCGCGCGGTCTGCAGGCGGTAGCCACCACCAGCGAGCGTTTGCTTGAAGTGATGGACAAAGTCACCAGCTTGTACGACGTGGCGCTGAAGGATGAGCTGGGGTAAATGGCTGCGCTGGCTTGCTTCGTTGATTCACCACCTAAAACAAGAAAACCCTTGTAACTCATTGAATTACAAGGGTTTTTTGTTAATGGCGGAGAAGGCGGGATTCGAACCCGCGGAGGGGATAAACCCACACACGCTTTCCAGGCGTGCGACTTAAACCACTCATCCACCTCTCCTAAGCCGACTATTCTAGCAGCGCTTTGCCGCTATTTTTGCCTGTGGACGTCCTGATGCCCCAAAAACAACTGTGATAAGCCTTTGCTGCAGAGTTTTTAGCGTGCTGCTTGCTGGGTCTGCACCATTTTCATGGCCGAGCCGATCAGCGCTGACACTTCGGTCATGTTGCTGGGCACGATAAGGGTGGTGGTGGCGTCGGCGGCGACTTTGCCGTAAGCCTCGATGGCTTTTTCGGCCACTTTGAGCTGTACCGCTTGCTCACCGCCTGGATGTGAGATGGCCAGGGCCACGCGCTCAATGGCTTGGGCGGTGGCGCTGGCCACGGTCAGGATGGCAGCGGCTTGGCCTTGGGCGTTGTTGATAGCGGCTTGTTTTTCGCCTTCAGATCGGGCGATGAAGGCTTCGCGCTCGCCGGTGGCGATGTTGATTTGCTCTTGGCGGCGCCCTTCGGATGCGGCAATCAATGCGCGCTTTTCGCGTTCGGCGGTAATTTGCGCTTGCATCGAACGCAAAATTTCGGTCGGGGGCGTC
>CAIRYF010000154.1 GCA_903882725.1 uncultured Simplicispira sp. | reverse complement strand
GTAGCGCTACTGCGCAAAAAACACCAAGCTGAAATCGATGGACTTCTAGCTGAAATTGAAAAGGAGTTGGAAAAGTAGCCCCCTGTATTCAAGTGCTTGAGCGGCTGTAGCCTGCTCAAGTATTTGAGATACATACCTCAAAAAAATGCCTCGATAATTTTTTTTGCATCATGTGAATACTTTGGCAACACTCACCGCCCGCCACCAAACCCAAATCGCCCAGCAGCGCAATGCCTTCACCCTGCGTATGCACCGCTCTTTGAGCTGGCTGCAGCGCGCACAGGCGGCGGGTGGCGATGACGACGTGGCTTTTATGTGCCTGTGGATTGCCTTTAACGCCGCCTATGCGCAAGACAACGGCAGCCACACCGACAACGCCTCAGAGCGCCAGACGTTTCGCAGCTTTGTCGCCGAAGCCTGTCGCCTCGACATCGACAAAGCCCTGCCCGCGCTGGTGTGGCAGGTGTTTCCGGGGCCGATTCGGGTGCTGCTGGACAACCAATATTTGTTTCAGCCGTTTTGGGAGGCGCTCAACAACCCGTGCGCCGACGGCAGCACGCCCACGCACTGGCGCGAAGCCTTCGACGAGGCACGGATGCGCGTTCACCGCGCGCTGGCACAACAAGACACCGAGCGGGTGTTGTACGAGGTGTTTGTGCGCCTGTACACACTGCGCAATCAACTGATGCACGGCGGATCGACCTGGAACAGCTCGGTCAACCGCACCCAAGTGCGCGATGGCCGCGACCTGCTGGCCCGCGTGCTGCCGGTGATGCTGGGCGTGATGATGGACAACCCGGCCCGCTTCGAAGGCAAGCCGTTTTATCCGGTGGTGGCGGATTGAGGGACGGGCGCATTCACGGATAACAAGGCAGCACCAGCAATACTGAATATATCTTTCAAAAATCATAGCTACAACCGCAAGCAGCTAAAGGGCTAGAGGCCAATTTGGCCCCTATTTAGACACCAAACAGCACGCGGGCCTGTACGTGTGCCAGCACCATCAGTCCGATTTGCAGCAGCACCAAAAACACCAGCGCCGACAAGTCCAGCCCGCCTAGTTGTGGCAACACGCGCCGCAGCGGGCGCAGCAGCGGCTCGGCCAAGCGCTGGATGACGTCCGAGAGAACCGATTGCGTCTGCACCCACGACAGCACGACATACACAATCAGCAAGCCAACCATGCCAGTCAGCGCCAAGCGCAGCAGGCCAAACAGCGCCAGCCACAGCACCCACAGGCCGTTATGGCCTGCGCCGGCCAGCAGCCACAGCACCAAGTAGTGCGCCAGCTCAACCAGCAGCGCCGCCACCAAGCTGGCGCTGTCCAAACGCCCCACGGCTGGCAGCACGCGCCGCAGCGGAAAGACGATCCAATCGCTCAAGGCGAACACCAATTTGCCCACCGGGTTGTTAAAGCTGATGCGCTGCCACTGCATATAAATGCGCAGCAAAAAAGCGGTACACAGCAGACTGGCAACCACTTCAAGCAAAAAAGAAACTATCTGATAGAGCATGTGGGAGTCGGGTTTGTCTTTAAAAAACGCAGAGACGCTCAGAGCGCACAGCGCACAGCTGCCTCAGATGATAGCCATCCACCACAGATGCCACACGGTCGGCACAAGTTACGGCCGAATCGAGTCACATCGCGCCATAAACCATAAAATCGACGGTTCGGCTGATTTCAGCCCTTTTTTACGTCCCCTTTCACGTCCCGTAGTGACGGCATTCATGTCTGACCAAAACCCTGCCTCCGCTTCCGCCCTCCCTGAGGAACACCAACTCATTGCCGAGCGCCGCGACAAGCTGAACGCTTTGCGCGCCGCCCACGCCCAGGGCACGGCGGGCGTGCCGTTTCCCAACGACTTCAAGCCCCAGCACCACGCCGCCAGTGCCCACGCCGAGCACGGTGCCACCAGTGCCGAAGCGCTGGAAGCCGAGCCGGTACACCTGAGCGTGGCCGGGCGCATGATGCTCAAGCGCGTGATGGGCAAGGCCAGTTTTGCCACCATCCAAGACGGCTCGCTGGGCGCGACCGGCGGGCGCATCCAGCTCTACATCACCCGCGACGCGATTGGCGAAGCGCTGTACGCCGCCTTCAAACACTGGGACTTGGGCGACATCATTGGTGCCGAGGGCACGGCCTTCAAAACCAAGACCGGCGAGTTGTCGGTCAAAGTGACCTCGCTGCGCCTGCTGACCAAAAGCCTGCGCCCTATGCCCGACAAGTTCCACGGCATTGCCGACCAAGAGGTCAAATACCGCCAGCGCTACATCGACCTGATGACCGACGAAGAGGCGCGCAAGCGCTTTGTCGCGCGCAGCAAGGCCGTGAGCAGCCTGCGCAACTTCATGGTGCAGCACGACTTTTTGGAAGTTGAAACCCCCATGCTGCACCCGATTCCGGGCGGCGCCAACGCCAAGCCATTCACCACGCACCACAACGCGCTGGACCAAGAAATGTTCTTGCGCATTGCGCCCGAGCTGTATTTGAAGCGTTTGCTGGTCGG
>CAIRYF010000153.1 GCA_903882725.1 uncultured Simplicispira sp. | reverse complement strand
TTCTCTGCCGTAGCGCCGCCGCCGACGTCCAAGAAGTTGGCTGGCTCGCCGCCAAACAGCTTGATGGTGTCCATGGTGGCCATGGCCAAGCCAGCGCCGTTGACCAAGCAACCAATGTTGCCATCCAGGCTGATGTAGGCCAGGTCGAACTTGGAGGCTTCCACTTCGGCTGGGTCTTCTTCGTCCAAGTCGCGGTAGGTCACGATATCGGCGTGACGGAACAGCGCGTTGGGGTCAAAGTTGAACTTGGCGTCCAGCGCCATCAGCTGGTTTTTGCTGTCGCGGTTGAGCGGGTTGATCTCGACCAACGAAGCGTCGGTGTCCATGTAGCACTGGTAGAGCTTCTGGAAAATATCAACCGCTTGCGCAGTCGACTCAGCGGGCAGGCCGATGCCATTGGCGATTTTGGTGGCTTGTTCGGCACCCAAACCGGTCAGCGGGTCGATGAACTCGGTGATGATTTTTTCGGGGGTGGAATGGGCCACTTCCTCGATGTCCATACCGCCTTCGCTGGAGGCGATGAAGGCCACCTTTTGCGTAGCGCGGTCGGTCACCAGCGAAACGTAGTATTCCTTTTGGATGTCGGCACCGTCTTCGATATACAGGCGGCGCACTTTTTGGCCTTCAGGGCCAGTTTGGTGCGTTTTGAGCTGCATACCCAAAATCTCGCCAGCAATGCGCTTGACGTCATCAATGGTCTTGGCGACTTTGACGCCGCCACCCTTACCACGGCCACCGGCGTGGATTTGGGCCTTGACCACCCACACGGGGCCGCCCAGTTTTTGGGCTGCTTCCACAGCCTCTTGGACGGTAAAAGCGGGAATGCCACGCGGAACGGGCACACCAAAATTGCGCAAGATTTCCTTGGCTTGGTATTCGTGAATCTTCATGAGGGCTCTCTCAGGAACTGGATTTCACCCGGCTACCATGGTTGAAATGTCTGGCGCGGGCATGGGACATGGCAGCTGTCGAATGTATCATGCGGCGGCGCATCGCACCTTGTGAAAAACTTACACAATCTACACATTTGCAGCCCCACCCTGACGCTGGAGCCCCCTATGTTCAAAATTTTTATTGACGGCGAAGCTGGTACTACCGGCTTGCAAATTCGCGAACGCCTGCACAGCATGGCGCAAGTGCAACTGGTCAGCATTGCCGCCGAGCAGCGCAAAGACCCCGCCGCCAAGCGCGCCCTGATAGCCGAGGTCGATGTGGTGGTGTTGTGCCTGCACGACGACGCCGCGCGCGACACCGTCGCCATGGTCAGCGACATCGAGCAGGCCAGTGGCCGCACCATCAAAGTGATTGACGCCAGCACCGCCCACCGCACCGCGCCGGGCTGGGTGTTTGGTTTTCCCGAGTTGTGCGCCGGCCAATTGGACGCCGTGCGCAGCGCCAGCCGCGTCTCCAACCCCGGCTGCTACGCCACCGGTGCCATTGCGCTGCTGCGCCCGCTGGTCGATGCGGGTCTGGTGCCCAAAGACTTTGCACTGGCCCTGCCTTCGGTCAGCGGCTACAGCGGCGGCGGCCGACCGATGATCGAGGCCTACGAAGCCGGCAACGCGCCGCCTTACGAGGCTTATGCGCTGGGCTTGGCGCACAAGCACATCCCCGAAATACTGCACTACACCGGCCTGACGCGCCGCCCCATCTTTATTCCCGCCGTGGCCAACTTTGCCCAAGGAATGTTGGTGCAACTGCCGCTGCACCTGGACTTGCTGCCCGGCGCGCCAACTGGTGCCGACCTGCATGACGCGCTGGCTGCGCACTACGCCGCCACCAACACGCCCGATCAGTGGGTCACCGTGCTGCCCGCCACCGACAACGGCAAACTGGCCGCCGACACCTTGGCCGGCACCAACCAGCTAGAGCTGCGCGTATTTGGCAACGAGACCTATCGCCAAGCGGTGCTGATTGCGCGCTTAGACAACCTGGGCAAGGGTGCCAGTGGCGCAGCGGTGCAAAACCTCAAGTTGATGCTGGGGATTTAACGCCGCGCGGCGCGGGCGGCGCGGGCGGCACCACGCGGCGCACCACCTCGGCGGCAAAACCGCGCGCCATCAAAAAGCGCACTTGGCGCGCCCACTGCTTGGTGTCTGTCGGCGCGCCCTCGCCAGCACCAGCGCTGCCAAAGCGCTTGCGCCAGACTTCTTGGGCGCGCGCCAACTCGGTGTCTTTCAACTGCGCCACGGCATCGCGCACCAATTGCGCATCCAGCCCCTTGGCTTGCAGCTCTTGGCGCAGGCGCGCGCCGCCCAAGCTGGCACTGCGGCGGTTGAGCACCGAGGCCAGCACCCGCTCCTCGCTGATAAAGCCCTTGGCCTGCAACTCGTCGAGTACACGCTCCATGTGGCCGGGCTCTTCTTCGTGCGGTGCCAGCTTGCGCAGCAACTCGGCACGCGAATGCTCGCGCCCTGCCAGATAACGCAGGGCGCGGCCTTTGAGAGAAATAGGTGCCGTCGCCATGTGCAGTTGCTTACCAATATGTACTACTAAATTAATAGCTGCTAGCGCACGTATCTAAAGGGCTAGAGGCACTTTTCATTCAGATTTTTCGGGTTTTGGCTCGATTTTGGCTTCCGCCTTGCGCGCTTTTGCGACGGCTGCTGTGGGCAGCTCTGGGGCATCGCTCTCGGCAGCGGGCCCGCCCACGGCGGCGGGCAAGGCAGCAATGCCCAAGCTGTCGCGCACTTTGTTTTCAATCTCATGCGCCAGCGCCGGGTTTTCGCGCAAAAACTCGCGGGCGTTGTCACGGCCTTGGCCGATTTTTTCGCCGTTGTAGGCATACCAAGCGCCGGATTTTTCGACCAAACGCGCCACCAC
>CAIRYF010000152.1 GCA_903882725.1 uncultured Simplicispira sp. | reverse complement strand
CGGCCTTGGTGCGCAGCAGGCCCAAGTCGGTGCCGGAGTGGGGCTCGGTCAGGCACATGGTGCCAGTCCACTCGCCGCTGGTCAGCTTGGGCAGGTACAGGCGTTTTTGCTCTTCGGTGCCATGCGCGTGCAGCGCTTCGTAGGCACCGTGCGACAGGCCGGGGTACATCGTCCAGGCTTGGTTGGCGCTGTTGAGCATTTCGTACAGGCACTGGTTGAGCACAAACGGCAGGCCTTGGCCGCCGTATTCGGTCTCGCACGACAAGGCTGCCCAGCCGCCTTCGACGTACTGCGCATAGGCCTCTTTAAAGCCGGTGGGCGTGGTGACTTCGTGGGTTTCTTTGTTCAGATGGCAGCCTTCTTCGTCGCCGCTGATGTTCAGCGGAAACGCCACCCCGGCGGCAAACTTGCCAGCTTCTTCCAGTACGGCGTTGACGGTGTCCACATCCAAATCAGCGTATTTGGGCAAGGCATTGAGTTCGCCGGTGACGTTCAAAACCTCGTGCATCACGAAGTGCATATCGCGCAGGGGGGGCGTGTAAGTAGGCATTGAGTTACTCCTTGGGAATGGAAATAGAAACCGAAATGGAAGGGGAAGCAGAAGCAGAAGAAGCAGAAGCGTCCAAGCAGCCATCGCTGCCAAAACGCGCCAAGATGTTGTTAAAGCCGGTGGTGGCGTGCGCCAGCGAGCCGTGGTGTTTCAAGAAGCGTGCGTCGTAGTGCAGCGCCAAAATCAGGCCGTGAATTTCAAACAGCATCTGATTGGGATCGGCATCGGAGCGCAACTCGCCCAGCTCTTTGGCTTGCACGATGGAGCGGCGCAGCGCGCTGTGCCACACCAGCACCGACTGCGCCAGTGCATCGCGCACTGGGCCGGTGCGCTCGTCAAACTCGACCGCGCCGCTGATGTAGATGCAGCCCGAGTCGATCTCGATCGAGCTGCGCTGCATCCAGTTGCCAAACAGCGCCCGCAGCCGCGCCACGCCGCGCGGCGCTGACAGGGCGGGGTAAAACACCTCTTGCTCAAAGCGGGCGTGATACTCGTTGATGACGGAAATTTGCAGCTCTTCGCGCGAGCCAAAGTGGGCAAATACGCCCGACTTGCTCATGCCAGTGACGTCGGCCAGCGCGCCAATCGACAAGCCTTCAAGGCCAATGTGGGTGGCCAAACCCAAAGCGGCGTCAATGATGACGGCCTTGGTTTGTTGGCCTTTTTGCAGCACGCGCCCAGTGCGCAAACGCGGCGCAGGCGGCGGTGCAGCAACAGGGGAATCGGGGGCTAAAGACATGGTGCAGGCTAAAAGTGAACGACCGTTCTATTTTGCAGCAAATCACCAGCGATGCAAGCCCTGAAAAAACAAATACCCTCTGCGCCAGCGCCGCAGTCAGGCCAAGTTCAATAGTTAAAAATTAGATGAAAAACGCCTGTAGCCCTTATATATAAAGCGCTTATAGCTATTTATTTGGTAGCTTAAACTACACAATCCACTGCTGTGCGCAGCGGCCAGTGGCAGGGTAAACACGGGGGGCAGAGCGTGCAAAAAAGCAAGTTTGCGGCACCAAAGACGCACAACTTGGGCCTCCCCACATCTCAGGTATCGCTAAAAACCACCGTCACGCGCAAGCCGTGGCCGTGGCTATGACCAGGCGCGGCAGCCGCTGTGCTCGTTGTGCTCGTTGTGGTGGCCGCAGCTGCGCTCTCTAGCGTCAGTACGGCGCTATGGGCGCGGGCGATTTCGTCGGCAATCGCCAAGCCCAGGCCGGTCCCTTCGCCGCTGCTGCCGGGCAGGCGGTAAAAACGCTGCAACACCTGCGCCTGCTCGGCTATGGGCACGCCAGGGCCGTCGTCTTCAACCTGCAAAAAAGCCAGTTCAGTGTGGCCTTGCAGACCGCAGCGAATCGTTACACTGCCGCCGGCCGGTGTGTATTGGATGGCGTTGTCGATCAAGTTAGACAGCAACTCACGCAACAGCCAGCCGTGACCGGTGGCGTGCGCAGGTGCCGCGTCCAAACCCAAATCAATGCCTTTGCCGGTGGCGGCGTCTAAAAACTGCTCTAACAGCGCTTCGCACAGGTCTTGCAAATCAACCCGCTCGGGCGACTGCACTTGCAGGCTGCGTGCATCAGCGCGCGACAGCGCCAGCAACTGGTGCGCCAACTGCGAGGTGCGGCGTGTGGCAGCGCGCAGTTTTTCAATTTCGTCAGCTCCTAAAGTAATAGCTCCGGGCGCTTTACTGGCAAGGGATGAAGGCTGATTTTGCTTATATTCTTGTGTGGCGGCACGCGCAATCAGCGCCCAAGCCTCCACCTGCGCTTGCAGGCCCGCCAGGGGCGTGCGCAACTGGTGCGCAGCGTCGGCAACAAAACGGCGCTGGCTCTCGGCCTGCACGTTGACCAGCGCAAACAGGCGATTGAGCGAATGCACCAGTGGGCGCACTTCTTGCGGCGAGGTGCTCTCGTCAATCGGACTGAGGTCGCGCGGCGAGCGCCGCTCTACCGTTTCGGCCAGCGCCAGCAACGGCCTGAAGGCGCGCCGCACTGCCCAGTGGATCGCTAGCGCGGCACCCGCCACCAGCACCAAATTGGGCAACAGCACCCGCCACAGCAATTGCTGCGCCCATTGCTGGCGCGGGTCAGACCCGTCGGCCAGCGCCACCACCAGCTCGCCCATGCCCACGCTCGCATGGATGCGCTGCACCGCAATGCGGTAGGTGATGCCGCCAATTTCTTTGCTAAAAAACTCGGGGGCGTGCGTGCTTGGCAGCGCGCCACCGACCCAGGCATCACCCAGCAACAACTGCCCGCTGCCATCACGTACGCTGTAACCGGTGTACGCCGTTTGGCCCGATTTTTGGCGCAAAAACTCGCCCACCGTGGGCGCTAGCAGCAGCAGCGGTGCCTCGCCCGCTTGCGGCGGTGCCAGTACCGAGTCGGCCAGCACCGGCAATAAGCGCGACAGCCGTTGGTCGTGTTGCACCGCCGCCTCTGCCGCCGAGCGCCAGTCCATCCAAGCGCCCACCAGCGCCAGTGCGCACAGCGGCAGCACCAGCAGCAAAAGCAAGCGATTGCGCAGATTCGATGTCATGGCACCATGCCCGCTTGCAGCTCCAGCCGATAGCCAAAGCCGCGAATCGAGCGCAGCGCCACGCCATGGGGCTCTAACTTGCCGCGCAGACGCGAGACATAGACCTCGACCGCGTTGGGCGTGATTTCTTTGTCCCAGCCAGTCAGCGCTTGCAACAGCTTGTCTTTACTGGCGGGTTTGGGGGCGTGGATAAGCAAATATTCGAGCACCGTCCACTCGCGTGGGCCCAGCTCTATCGGCTGTAGCCGAAACGGCGTGCCCTCTTCTTGCTCGCAGCGGATGCCAGCGCAGTGGTTGGCTGTGTCCAGCTCCAGCGGGCCAAAGGTCAGCACTGCCGTAGTCGCAGCCTGCGAGCGGCGCAGCAGTGCCCGCAGGCGCGCCAGCAGCTCGGGCAGCTCAAAGGGTTTGAGCATATAGTCGTCCGCCCCCCAATCGAGCCCCTGCACGCGGTCTTGCAGAGCATCGCGCGCGGTCAATATCAGCACCGGCATGGCAGCGCACGCCATACCCGGGCGGCGCAAATAGCGCAGCAGCGCCAGCCCGTCCATCCCCGGTAAACCGATATCAACCACGGCAATATCAAACGTCTCTTTTTGCAGCACCTCTTGCGCACGCTCGCCACTGCCGACCCAGTCCACTGCGTAACCAGCGTCGCTCAAACCCAGCTTGATGCCACTGGCCACCATGACATCGTCTTCTACCAGTAGCAGGCGCATGGCAATACTTTCAGCTTAGATGGTTAGTGGCTGCGGATCATGGTGCCGTAGGCCTGATCGGTCAGGATTTCCAGCAGCATGGCGTGGGGCACGCGCCCGTCAATGATGTGTACCGCATTAACACCGGCCTTGGCCGCGTCCAGTGCGCCAGCTATTTTGGGCAACATCCCGCCCGAGATGGTGCCATCGGCAAACAGCTCGTCAATGCGCTGGGCCGTCAAGTCGGTCAGCAAATTGCCCGCTTTGTCGAGTACGCCGGGGGTGTTGGTCAGCAGCATCAGTTTTTCTGCGCGCAGTACCTCGGCCAGTTTGCTGGCGACAAGGTCGGCGTTGATGTTGTAGCTCTCGTTGTTCTCGCCAAAGCCAATCGGGCTGACCACCGGAATAAACGCATCGTCTTGCAGTGCCTTGACCACGCTGGGGTCGATGGCAACGATGTCGCCGACTTGGCCAACGTCGTGCTGGATGCTGGGGTCTTTGGTGTCCAGCAGCTTGAGTTTTTGCGCACGGATCAGCCCGCCATCGCGCCCGGTCAGGCCGACAGCTTTGCCACCGGCTTGGTTGATCAAACCGACAATGTCTTGCTGCACTTCACCGGCCAGCACCCACTCGACCACCTCCATGGTCTCGGCATCGGTGACGCGCATTCCTTGGATGAACGAGCCTTTTTTGCCCAAACGCCCCAGCGCCGCTTCAATCTGCGGGCCACCGCCATGCACCACCACCGGGTTCATGCCGACCAGCTTGAGCAGCACCACGTCTTCGGCAAAATCGGCTTGCAAGGCCGGATCGGTCATGGCGTTGCCGCCGTACTTGATGACGATGGTCTTGCCGTGGAATTTACGGATATGGGGCAGCGCTTGGGCCAAAATTTCAGCCTTGTCGCGCGGGCCAATGTGGGACAAATCGGGGTCGGTGGATGCGTCGGTGGCAGAAGCAGTCATATAAAGGGCCGTTGCAATAAAAACAAAGAGGCGCAAATTGTGCCGCAAACACCCAAGATGGCCACGCGCCCGATAATTGGCGCATGACTTCCACATCCGCGCACAGCGCCACAGACTTCAGCGCCCTCGCGCTCACACCCGCCACTTTGGCCAATTTGCAGCAACTGGGCTACTTGCAAATGACGCCCATCCAAGCGGCCAGCTTGGCGCCGGCTTTGCTGGGCAACGACATCATTGCCCAAGCCAGCACCGGCAGCGGCAAAACTGCCGCCTTTGGCTTGGCCCTGCTGGCACGCTTGAACCCACGCTGCTTTGGCGTGCAAGCGCTGGTGCTGTGCCCAACGCGCGAGCTGGCCGACCAAGTCAGCTTTGAAATTCGCCGCTTGGCGCGCGCCAGCGACAACGTCAAAGTCGTCACCCTGTGCGGCGGCGTGCCGCTGCGCGGGCAAGCGCAAAGCCTGTCGCACGGCGCGCACGTCGTCGTTGGCACGCCAGGGCGCGTGATGGACCACTTGGAGCGCCAACACCTTGCACTCGATCAGCTCAACACGCTGGTGCTGGACGAGGCCGACCGGATGCTGGACATGGGCTTTTTTGACGATATCGCCACCGTGGCACGCCAGTGCCCCAAAAATCGCCAAACGCTGCTGTTCTCGGCCACTTACCCCGACGGCATTGCCAAACTCAGCCAGCAGTTCATGAAGAACCCACAGCAAATCACCGTCCAAGCGCAGCACAGCGCGGGCAAGATTGAGCAGCGCTGGTACGAAATCAAAAACAGCGAGCGCCTGCACACCGTTGGCTTGCTGCTAGAGCACTTTCGCCCCGCATCGTCGATTGCTTTTTGCAACACCAAACAACAATGCCGCGACTTGGT
>CAIRYF010000151.1 GCA_903882725.1 uncultured Simplicispira sp. | reverse complement strand
TGTTTCAAAAAAATAGTTTAAGACAGAAGAATTATAGATACCTTATTAATCTTGCCAACTTGTTTTTTTATTAAATATCTTTTGATGCCGCGCCCTATCAAGGAACTTTTCATTCTGACTGCACCAGTAAAGTAGCATCTTGCTGCGCCAGCACTTTGTCAATGCGTTTGCCATCAAGGTCGATCACCTCAAATATCCATCCGGCGCAGGCTATGCGCTCTGCCTCCACAGGCAAATGGCCTGACTCAGACATCAGTAATCCCGCCAAGGTGTTATAGAGACCACGGTCTTCTTCTGGTAAATGGCGAATGCCCAAGCGGGCTTTTAATTCAGTCACTGGCATCAGACCATCAAGAAGCCATGACCCGTCTTCACGCTGTACCGCCCAGGCGTCGGTATCAGCGCCGGGCTGTAATTCACCGGTAATGGCTTCGAGCAAATCGCGCGGCGTCATGATGCCTTGCACCACGCCATATTCATCCACCACAAAAACCATGCGACCTGAGCGTGCGCGAAACTGCTCTAGCAATTCCATACCGCTGAGTGTTTCTGGCAAAAATGAAGCAGGCAGCATATGCGGCTCTATCGTGCCTTCGGTTTGGGTGCCCAATTCAAGCAAATGCGCAACGCTGATAATGCCCACCACATCATCCAATGAGCTGCGGCATACGGGATACCAAGAATGCGCGCCTTTTTCGCCATGGGCGCTGGCCAATTGCAGGCACTGTGCCACGCTATAGCAAGCATCTAACCACTGCACATCACTGCGCGGCACCATGATGGATGTCAATGGCCGGTCGTCCAGCCGAAATACGTTTTGCACCATTTGGTGCTCATGGTGCTCAATTACTCCGGCGTCACGCCCTTCGGCCAGACTGGCGACAATTTCTTCTTCAGTGACAGCGCGCGCTGCTGAATTATCAATACGCAGCAGTTTCAGCACGCCTTGGGTAGAAAAAGCCAGCAGTGTCACAAATGGCTTGGCACCGCGCGCCACCCATCCCATTGGGCGCGCTACCAACCGGGCGGTGGACTCGGGGTAGAGTTGGCCAATGCGTTTTGGCACCAACTCGCCAAACACAATGGTGATAAAGGTAATGAGGGTGATGACGATGGCCGTGGCTGATACATCGGCCACGCCATCGGGCACACCCCAAGACATCAGCCAAGTGGCCAAATTTGCACTAAATGCAGCCTCGCCCAAAATGCCGTTCAACATACCGATAGAGGTAATGCCTACCTGCACTGAAGACAAAAACTGGGTGGGATTTTCCAGCAGCACCAGTGCTGCTTGGGCACCCTTGTCACCGCCCTCGCCCATGGCCGTCAGGCGCGATTTACGGCTTGACGCCAAGGCCAGCTCCGACATCGCGAACACTCCATTTAATAGAGTAAGGAACGCGATCAACAGAAAATCCATGGTTTAAAAATAAAGAAAGAACAGCATGGCACTTTACTGTATTGGCGACGTACAAGGTTGCGATAGCGCGCTGAAGCATTTGCTCGATGTGATCGGCTTTTCTGCCAGCCGTGATACGGTCTATTTATTGGGTGATTTGGTCAACCGTGGCCCGGACTCTGCCGCCGTGCTGCGCCGCTGCATGGCCGCTGATGGTGCTTTGCTTTGCCTGCTGGGCAATCACGATTTGCACCTGCTGGCCGCCGCCTACGGCGTGCGCGCGCCGTCGCGGCGCGACACACTGGCCAGCGTGCTGGACGCCCCCGACCGCGCAGCTTTACTCGGCTGGCTGTGCCAACAACCACTGGCACGCCAGCACACGCTGGCGGGTGAATCGCTGTTGATGGTTCACGCTGGCGTCTTGCCGACTTGGAGTGTGGCGGATACGCTCAGACTTGCTGATGAAGTCCATATTGCGCTGCGCGGCCCGGATATATTGGCATTTTTGCAACAGATGTACGGCAACACGCCCAACCGCTGGAGCGAGACGCTGACCGGGGCAGAGCGCCTGCGCACCATCGTCAATGCCTTGACTCGGTTGCGTTTTTGCACACCTGAGGGTGCCATGGACTTTGCCAGCAGCGACAGCGCTGATGCCGCTCCCAGCGGGATGTTGGCGTGGTTTGACGCGCCGAAGCGGCGCACCGAAGTTACGCTGGTCGCTTTTGGACACTGGTCAACGCTGGGTTGGCTAAATCGTCCCCACCTGCTGGGGCTGGACACTGGCTGCGTCTGGGGCGGTTGTCTGAGCGCAGTGCGCTTTGGTGCCACGCTGGCCCAGCGCGAGCGGTTGCAGGTGTACTGCGATCAAGCACAAAAACCCGGTCAATAAAAAAGCGGTTTAAGCTATGTTTTATATAGCTTAAACCGCAATATCAATAAGGGCTAAAGGCCTATTTGACCATTATTTTAGAACTGCGCCGCTGACGCTTCGATTTCTGATGTGGTTGTAGCAACGGGTGCGCTGAACAGCGCAGCCATCTTTCGTTTGGGCTTGATGTTGGGCGACATACCGGCGCGTCCAGCTTGGGCGCGGGCGGTGGCTTCCCAGTCAGCGGCAACGGCGACGGCGCTGGGGGCTTCGTAGGGTTTATGGAAAAAAGGATCACGCGACACCGGCGCTGGGCGAAAGCCTCCGCGCGAAACCCGCGGTGTGCGCTCGCCATACGGTGCCCGCTCGGGAGGCTCGAAACGCTCGCTGCGTTCAGCGCGCTCGCTGCGCTCGGGGCGCTCAGAGCGCGCGCCGTCGTAGCTGCGGCTGGTCGGACGCGGCTCGGCATCGTAGGCCAGTGTTTCGATGTCGATTTTTTTCTTTAGCAGCTTTTCAATGTCGCCGATCAAGCGCGCATCGCTGCCCGAGACCAGCGTCACTGCCAAGCCAGACGCCCCAGCGCGGCCGGTGCGGCCAATGCGGTGTACGTAGTCTTCGGCGTTGAACGGCACGTCAAAGTTAAACACCGCCGGCACGTCTTTGATGTCCAAGCCGCGCGCAGCCACATCGGTGCAGACCAGCAAATCGACTTCGCCTTGCTTGAAGGCTTCTAGCGCTTTTAAGCGCTCGTCTTGGCTTTTGTCGCCGTGCAGGGCGGTGGTTTTAAGGCCTTCGCGCTCTAAGCTGCGTGCCAAGCGACCGCAGCCGAGTTTGCTGTTGACAAAGATAAACGCCTGCTTGATGCCGCGCGTTTTGAGCACTTGGTGGATGGCGCGGCGCTTGTCGTCGTCGCCGGCGTTGTAGAAGCGCTGCTCGACCGTGGAGGCGGTTTCGTTGGGGCGGGCGACTTCGATAGTGATCGGGTCTTGCAAATAGCTGCCAGCCAAGCGCTTTATCTCGGGCGAGAAGGTGGCGCTAAACAGCAGCGTGGTGCGCTGCTTGGGCAGATAACTCAGGATGCGCTGCAAATCGGGCAAAAAGCCAATGTCGAGCATCCGGTCGGCCTCATCGAGCACCACGTATTCGACTTGGTTGAGGATGGCGTTTTTGGCCTCGATGTGGTCTAGCAAGCGCCCCGG
>CAIRYF010000150.1 GCA_903882725.1 uncultured Simplicispira sp. | reverse complement strand
CTGCCTGCCATGCTGCCCAGGCTGCTCAAGGTAATTGCGACTACTGCTGCTCTGCCTTTGAAGCTGATTCGCTTGTCTGAGGCACGTCGCTAATCAGGCGATTTGGCCTAAATTTAGCCTGATAGCAGGCACAAAAAAGCCGTCTTGCGACGGCTTTTTTGTTTTTTACTTTGATTTTGCTGACAGCGCACCCGTTACAAACGGCGCACGGGCAAGCCCGTGCGGGCTGTTTGCCTGAAGTGGGTCAGGCGGCCAGTGCCAAGGCTTTGACCTTGGCGGACAGGCGGCTCTTATCGCGAGCGGCCTTGTTCTTGTGGAAGATGCCCTTGTCGGCAATGGTGTCTACGACGGCTTGCATTTTGGCAAACAGTTCGGTCGATTTGGTTTTGTCGCCGGTCAAAATTGCTTTTTCGACGTTCTTGACAGCGGTGCGGTACTTAGAGCGCAGCGAGGTGTTCGCAGCGTTGATCTTGGTGTTCTGGCGCACGCGCTTGCGGCCTGATGCCAGACGGGGGTTTTTTTTCTTGGGTTTAGCAGATGCCATTTTAATAAGTTCCTAGTGTCTGAGGATGATGTCAGCAAAGCCCGCGAGTATAAGGCATACACTCAGCGCCGTGTCCTTGCTCAAAGCCGCTTCCACTGTCTCCTTGCTGACCCTGGCGTCCCGCGTCACCGGGTTGGCGCGCGATTTGATCATGGCCTCGATGTTTGGCGCCAACGCACTGACCGACGCCTTTAACGTCGCCTTTCGCATCCCCAATTTGTTTCGCCGCCTGTTTGCCGAAGGGGCGTTTAGCCAAGCCTTTGTGCCAGTGCTGGCCGCCGCCAAAGCGCAGCACGGCGAAGACGCCACGCGCGAGCTGATCCACCACGTCGCCACCGTGCTGGCGTGGGCGCTCTTGGTGACGTGCGCGCTGGGCGTGCTGGGCGCGCCGCTGCTGGTGTGGCTGCTAGCGAGCGGCCTGCGCCAAAGCCCCGAGAGTTTTGATGCGGCCGTGGTCATGACGCGCTGGATGTTTCCCTACATCGGCTTTATGTCGATGGTGGCGCTGTCGGCGGGCATTTTGAATACATGGAAGCGCTTTGCCGTGCCCGCCGCCACGCCGGTGCTGCTGAACTTTTGCATGATTGGCGCGGCGTGGTGGGGCGCGCCTTTTTTGGCGGCGCGCGGCATTGAGCCGATTTACGCCATGGCCGGCGGCGTGGTGTTGGGCGGCGTGTTGCAACTGGGCGTGCAGGCACCCGCGCTGTGGCGTATGGGGCTGCTGCCGCGCATCGGCATGAGCTGGGCCGCCTTGCGCGCCTGCTGGGCAGACGCCAATGTGCGCCATATTTTGCGGCTGATGGCACCGGCGCTGCTGGGCGTGGGCGTGGCGCAAATTTCGCTGATGATCAACACGCAAATTGCCTCGTACATGGCGCCGGGCAGCGTCACGTGGCTGTTTTATGCCGACCGGCTGATGGAGTTTCCGACAGCGCTCTTGGGCGTGGCGCTGGGCGTGGTGCTGACACCGGCACTGGCCAGCGCGCGCGCGGCCGGCGATGCACAAAAGTATTCCGCCATGCTCGATTGGGGCTTGCGCATCGTGGTGCTGCTGGCGCTGCCCTGCGCGGTGGGTCTGTTGGCCTTTGCCAAGCCGCTGGTGGCCACGCTGTTTCATTACGGCGCACTCAAAGACAGCGACGTCGGCGAAATTGCTGTGGCGCTGGCTGGTTATGGCGTTGGCTTGCTCGGGCTGGTGGCCATCAAAGTGCTGGCACCAGGCTATTACGCAAGCCAAGACATCCGCACGCCGGTAAAAATTGCCGTGGTGGTGCTGGTGATCACGCAGTTGTTCAATCTGCTGCTGGTGCCGCGCATGGCACACGCTGGGCTGGCACTGTCAATTGGGCTGGGCGCGCTGGTCAACGCAACTTGGTTGCTGGTCGGCTTGGTACGGCGCGGCAGTTACCAGCCCCAGCCGGGCTGGCGTTTGTATGGCCTGCAGGTATTGACAGCCAGCATATTGTTGGCAGTGTTTTTGCTGTGGGGCGCGCAGCACTTTGAATGGCTGGCGCTGCGCGCACACAGCTTGCAGCGCGCCGGTCTGCTGGCCTTGCTGCTGTGCGGCGCGGCAGCGGTTTACTTTGCTGTGCTGCGTTTGACGGG
>CAIRYF010000149.1 GCA_903882725.1 uncultured Simplicispira sp. | reverse complement strand
GTGCTATGAAAAACCTACCCCGCGTCTTGATTGTTGAAGACGAACCGGCGATTGCAGAGCTGATCGCCGTCAACCTGCGCCACAACGGTTTTGCACCGATTTGGGCTGAAGACGGTGAATCGGCCCAACGCGAGTTGGATGCCGTGCTTCCGGATGCAATCTTGCTGGACTGGATGCTGCCCGGCCAAAGCGGCTTACAACTGGCACGCAAATGGCGCGCCGACAGCCGCACCAAGGCAGTGCCAATTTTGATACTGACCGCGCGCGGCGACGAACCCGATAAGGTGGCTGGCCTGAACGCTGGTGCCGATGACTACATCACTAAGCCGTTTTCTACCCAAGAGCTGCTGGCGCGCATCCGCGCCGTACTGCGCCGACGTGCCCCCGAGCAGGTCGCCGACAGCGTGACTATCGGCGCGCTGGTGCTGGATGCCGGCACGCACCGAGTGACATGGCAAGCGCAGCCGCTCAAGGTCGGGCCGACTGAATTTAAGCTGTTGCATTACCTGATGAAGCACGCCGAGCGCGTTCACAGCCGTGCGCAACTACTCGACAAAGTATGGGGCGACCACGTATTTATTGAAGAGCGCACTGTGGATGTGCATATCAAGCGCTTGCGGGAGGCGCTGGGTGCGGGTGGTGTGCTGGTAGAGACGGTGCGCGGCACCGGCTACCGTTTGACGGCACAGCCGCAAATACCAACACAGACCTGAACGCCATGTTTTTTCGCGTCCTGGTTTTTCTTTGTTGCCAACTAGCCGGTGGACTGCTGGGTTGGTGGCAGGCAGGCCCGTGGGGCGCGGCAGTAGTGGCTGCGGTAGCCGCTTGGATCTGGTTTGTCTGGGATATGTTGCGCGGCGCGCAGGTGGTGCGTTGGCTGCACCATGGTGATCTAGCCCAAGCGCCACATCTGCACGGCCTGTGGGGTGAGGCCAGCGACCGCGCACGCCGTCTGCTGCGCCAGATGCAAAGCCAAATGCACGAGAGTGAACAGCGCTTGCAAGAGGTGTTGTCTGCATTGCAGGCCTCGCCCAACGGCGTAATTTTTTTAAATGCTGACGGCTGTATCGAATGGAGCAACCAGATTGCCGCTGCGCATTTCGGCATTGATATCGAGCGTGATGTGCTGCAGTCAATTGGCAACTTGGTGCGCCACCCAAACTTCAGCGCCTATTACGCTGGGCGCGATTTCTCTAGTGCTGTGGTAATGGCTGGCCGACACAGCACGCCTGCATCCCCAGTGCGCTTGTCGGTGCAACTGCATCCCTACGGCCAAGGCCGCTGCTTGCTGTTGTCGCGCGACGTGACAGCGCTGGAGCAAGCCGAGGCGATGCGGCGCGATTTTGTCGCCAATGTGTCGCATGAAATTCGCACCCCGCTGACGGTGCTCAGTGGCTTTGTCGAAACGCTACAAACCCTGACTCTGACTGAAGAGGAGGAGCAACGCTACTTAGCACTGATGGCACAGCAGGCACTGCGGATGCAAAACGTGGTCAATGGTCTGTTGACGCTGTCACGTCTGGAGGGCAGCCCGTTGCCCGGCTTGACCGAGTGGACACCGGTGGCCCAGTTGCTGCGCGCCTGTGAAGACGAGGCACGCGCACTGTCGGCGTTGCTGGCACCAACGCGACAGCGCGTGCATACGTTGCAGTTTCCACCGTTGCCGACGATGGGTGATGCGAACAATATGGGGGAGATTGCCGGTGTGCAAACCGAATTACAAAGTGCGCTATCCAACTTGGTTGGCAATGCCGTGCGTTACACACCGGCTGGCGGCAGTATCCAGCTTCTGTGGCGCATTCTGGAGGATGGCCAGGGCGAGTTCTCGGTCACAGACACTGGGCCTGGCATTGCGCCCGAGCATTTGCCGCGCATCACCGAGCGGTTTTACCGGGTCGACCGAAGCCGTTCACGCGAGACAGGTGGCACCGGGCTGGGCCTGGCGATCGTCAAACATGTGGCGCAGCGCCATGGTGCGCAGTTGCGCATCGACAGCACCCC
>CAIRYF010000148.1 GCA_903882725.1 uncultured Simplicispira sp. | reverse complement strand
GCGGCGGAATCACCGGCAGGTTGGCAAAGCTCCACTTGCCACGTTTGACGTCGAATTCTTCGGGCGCTTGAATCTCCACCAAATGGCCAACGGCGCTGGTGACAACATAGCGTTCGTTTTCAAAATGGTCATCGTGCTTGTCAAATTTGCCAGCGATGGGCGTCAGGGCGCGCACGATATCTTGTGCAACGGACGGTTTTTCTGCAATTACCAGGGTCTTGGTCATGTTGGGTATCAGTTCTTGCTATACGGCTGCGCCCGCAGGGGTGCTGCGGGCGCTTCTACAATCTGGTGCTCTCGCGCGTGCCTGCGCACGCACACGTGTGCTCATTTAAGTTAACAGAGTTTTGCCATGTCCCGCACCACCCCGCGCGCCAGCACTGGCCGCCGAATCCAGATTCGCCGCTCCGGCGTCCACGGCAAAGGTGTTTTTGCCGTGCAGGACATTGCTGAAGGCGAAGTGTTGATTGAATACGTCGGCCAAATCATCAGCTGGCAAGAGGCCCAAGACCGCCATCCGCACGACCCGCTGCAGCCCAACCACACGTTTTATTTTCATGTTGACGAAGACCAGGTGATTGACGCCCATTTTGGCGGCAACTCATCGCGCTGGATCAATCACAGCTGCGCGCCCAACTGCTTTGCCGACGAGCAGGACGGGCGTATTTTTATCACCGCGCTGCGCAACATTGCGGCGGGTGAAGAGCTTAACTACGATTACTGCCTGATGTTGGACGAGCGCTACACCAAAAAGCTCAAAGCCCAATACCCGTGTTGGTGCGGCGCGGTCAGTTGCCGGGGCACGCTACTGGCACCCAAGCGCGGCCTGGCAGCACCCAAGCAGCTGAAAAAATTGGGTGCGCGCCCATGAGCGCCCCCATCCGCTGGCCCGCCGAGGCGATTTGGGAGGCTGTAGCACCGCAGCTACCGGGCTTTACCATCGAGGTGCTGCCCAGTATCGACTCGACCAATACCGAGCTGATGCGCCGCGCTCGTGCGGGCCGCTGCGAGCCGATCTTGCTCGTTGCCGAGCAGCAAACTGCCGGGCGCGGGCGCTTGGGCCGTCACTGGCACAGCGGTGCTCAAGCGGCTTCGCTGACCTTCTCGCTAGCGCTGCCGTTGGCGCCGATGGATTGGTCGGGCCTGTCGCTGGCTGTTGGCGTCAGCGTGGCCGAAAGTTTGCAGCCGTTGCTGCCCGTGCTGGACAGCAGCGCGCCGCGTATCGGCCTGAAATGGCCCAACGACCTGTGGTTGGGGGGTGCCGGTGGCGAGCGCAAGTTGGGCGGCATTTTGGTAGAGACAGCCAGTTTTATCGCGCCGCACCGCCCGACCTTGGGCACCGCTACAGCGCCAGCGCCGCGGTACGTTGTAGTCGGCGTGGGGCTGAATGTGCTGGCCTGTTGCGACGCGGGTTTGTCGATTCCGGCGGGTTGTTTGCAAGAAGTCGATGCGGCGCTGGACGCCCCCACCGCGCTGGCGCGCATTGCCGCGCCGCTGGTGGCCATGTTGCAGTCGTTTGAGTTGTATGGCTTTGAGCCGATGCAGCCGCGCTTTGCGCTGCGCGACGTGTTGCAAGAGCGCCTAGTTACCCTGAGCGACGGCAGCTGTGGCACTGCGCACGGCGTCGCGCCTGATGGTGCGCTGCGCGTTCACACCGCGCAGGGAATGCAGTCGGTCACCAGTTCCGACGTCAGCGTGCGCCCGGCCCGTGCGGCTGCTGCGCCGCCATCCTGAATTGAGTGGGCCATGCTGCGTCTGTTTGCTATTTTTTTGTTGCTGACCAATGCCGGTTATTACGCTTGGTCGGGCGGCTGGCTGCGTTCTTGGGGACTTGCGCCGACCGAAGAATCTGAGCCCCAGCACTGGGCACAGCAAATTGCCCCCGACGCGCTGCAGATTGTGCCTACCCCCGGCGCTGCACCCGTTGTTGCAGCCGGGTCTGCCTCGGAGTCCGCCCCTATTCCAGCTCCAGCTCCAGCTCCAGCTCCAGCTCCAGCTGCGACTTCAGCCCCAGCTGCGACTTCGGTGCCTGTCCCAGCCCCGGCCCCGGCTGTTCCTGCCATCCCTGCCATCCCTGCCATCCCTGCTGTCGCTGCAACACCTGCGGCGGTAATGGTATTGCCGCGCGTTGTCACGCCTGTGCCGGTGGCGGCTTCACGCGGTGAATGTTTGCAGGCTGGCCCGTTCAGCCCGGCAGAGGCTGACGCTTGGCGCAAAGCTGCCAGCGCTTTGCCCCAAGGCAGCTGGCGCTTAGAGAGCGTTCCTGTGCCGGGGCGTTGGATGATTTACATGGGCCGCTTTGCCGATGCCGATGTGTTGGCAAAAAAACGCATTGAACTGCGCATCCGCAAAGTGACCGTTGATCGCACCAACAACCCCGAGCTAGAGCCGGGCCTGTCGCTGGGGCGGTTTTCTTCTGAAGACGCCGCCGAGCGCGTGCTGGCTAATCTGAATAACCGGGGCGTGCGCACCGCCCGCGTGATCCAAGAGCGGCCTAATTCTGAGATTTTCACCCTGCGCTTGCCGCTGGTTGATGCCGCCTTGCACGCCCAGCTTGCCCGCTTGCAAGGCGCGCTGGCTGGTAAGCCGCTGCGTTCGTGCTTTTAGGCATGAAACAAGCCTTAAGCCCTTATTATATAAGCGGTTATAGCTATTAATTTGATAGTTAATTAATGGCCCATTGGCGTTATGCACGGCTCATAAATCGACGGAGCGTGCGGGCATCCGCAGCGTAAAACACGCGCCAGGTGGGGTTTGGCTGGGGTTGGCATCGCCCACCGTCAGCTCGGCACCGTGCTGGCGGGCGATTTCTTGCACGATGGGCAGGCCCAGACCCGAGCCATCAGCGCCACTGCCCAGTGCGCGGTAGAACGGCTGAAAAATCAACTCGCGCTCGGCTTCGGGCACGCCGGGGCCAGAGTCTTCGACCTGCAGCACCAACATTCGGCCAAACGGGTCGGCCAGCACGCGCGCGGTGACGATGCCGGGTTTCTCCAGGCTGGACGGCGTGTAGTTCATAGCGTTGTCCAGCAGATTGCGCACGAGCTCTTTGAGCAGTGTTGAATTGCCGTCCACCCACACCCCCGGATCGCCCGGTTGTGCGCCGTCATAGCCCAGGTCGATATGTTTTTCCAGCGCCCGAGGCACCGAGTCGCGCACCACTTCAATCGTCAAGCGGGCGACATCGCAGGCGACAAAGGCTTGCAGCGTGCTGCTGCTTTCGGCGCGCGCCAGTGCCAACAATTGGTTGACGGTGTGCGTGGCGCGGATGCTGGCGTGGCCAATTTGCTGCAGCGATCGCTTGAGTTCTTCGGTGTTGGTGCCTTCGCGCTGGGCCAAGTCGGCCTGCATCCGCAGCCCGGCCAGCGGGGTTTTGAGCTGGTGGGCGGCGTCGGTCAAAAAGCGTTTTTGCGTCGCCAGCGAATCGTTCAGCCGCGTCAGCAAGTCGTTGACCGAGGCCACCAGCGGTGCCACTTCCAGCGGCACGGTGCGGTGATCGAGCGGGCTCAGGTCGTCCGAGCTGCGCGCGCGGATGCGCTCTTCTAGCTGGTTGAGTGGTTTGATGCCGCGTGCCAGTGCCAGCCACACCAGCAGCACCGCCAGCGGCAGGATGATGAATTGCGGCAGCATCACGCCTTTGATAATTTCGGTCGCCAGCACGCTGCGTTTTTCGCGTGTTTCAGCCACCTGCACCAAGGCTTGGAGCGCTTCACGGCCCGGCAGGCGCACCCAGATATAGGCCATGCGGATGTCG
>CAIRYF010000147.1 GCA_903882725.1 uncultured Simplicispira sp. | reverse complement strand
TCGACGATGCCAGTTTTGTCAGAGACGGAGAGAAGTGCGTTCATGGTGGTTACCATCAGGGTTGGGAATAAAATACGGCTAAAACGCTTATTAGATAAGCGCCAGTAGCTATAAAAAAAATAGCAAATACAGCCACAGCTACAGCTACAGCAGCTGGTGATCGAGCAGCTTTTTGCGCAAGGTGTTGCGGTTCAAACCAAGCCATTGGGCTGCACGTGACTGGTTATTGTCGGCTTGTTGCATGACGACTTCTAGCAGCGGCTTCTCTACCAAGCGCACCAGCATCTCGTACATACCATCTGGCGCTTCACCGCCCAGATCGCGGAAATAGCTTTCCAGGTTCTCACGCACGCATTCTTGAATGTGTTTTGGGCTACTCATGCGGTCAGTTTCTCTTGTCGTTCTTGTGGAATGTCAGTTCTTCGAGTGTGCGGCAGGCGCTCCATTTGTGCGCCCAACTCGGCAAAATAATCGGCCACCGCTTGCCACTGTGCGGCGCAGTCGTCGATGCGGTTGATGCATTGGCGCAGCCGTTCGCCGTTGGGCAGGCTGCGCACATACCACGCGATATGTTTGCGCGCACTGCGCACGCCGGTCTCGTTGCCATACAGGCGGTAGTGGTCGTGCAAGTGCTCTAGCAGCAGGCTGCGCACCTCTGCCACCAAGGGCGGCGCTAGGTGCTCGCCGGTTGCCAAAAAGTGGTTGATTTCGCGAAAAATCCACGGCCTGCCCTGCGCGGCGCGTCCGACCATGATGGCATCCGCCCCAGTGGCGGCCAGCACGGCGCGGGCTTTTTCGGGGCTGTCGATGTCGCCGTTGGCCACCACCGGCACGCGCACGGCTGCTTTGACGGCAGCAATGGTGTCGTATTCGGCTGCACCCTTGTAACCCTGCTCGCGCGTGCGGCCATGCACCGCCAGCATTTGGATGCCGACGGCCTCCAACTGGCGCGCCAAAGACACGGCGTTTTTATGCTCTTGGCACCAGCCGGTGCGCATTTTCAGAGTGACCGGCACGTTGCGCGGGGCGCAGGCCGTGACCACAGCGGCGGCAATTTGCACTGCCAGCGCTTCGTTTTGCATCAGCGCCGAGCCAGCCCATTTATTGCAGACTTTTTTGGCCGGACAGCCCATGTTGATGTCGATGATTTGCGCGCCCCGGTCGATGTTGTAGAGCGCCGCCTCGGCCATCATGGGCGCGTCGGTGCCGGCAATTTGCACAGCAATCGGGCCGGGTTCGCCCTCGTGGTTAGCGCGGCGTGCGGTTTTGAGGCTGTCCCACAGGTCTTTGCGCGACGTCACCATCTCGCTGACCGCGTAGCCTGCCCCCAATGCCTTGCACAGCAGGCGAAAGGGCCGATCCGTCACCCCGGCCATCGGGGCGACAAACAGCGGGTTTGCCAAGAAATAGGGGCCGATGTGCATGGATCAGGGCGCTGGCGCAGGGGGTCGGGTAAATAGCTGAAAAAAGAGGCAACATTGTACCTGCGCAAAATTTAGGCAACTTGCCAGCGCCGACTACACTCGCCCGTCTTATGGAAGCTTGGCTACTGCACCTCATCGACCTGCTGGCGCTGCCGCAGTTTGGCCTGAGCACGGTGTTTGTGGTGTCGTTCATCTCGGCCACTTTGCTGCCGCTGGGCTCAGAGCCGGCGGTGTTTGGCCTGATCAAGCTCAACCCGCATCTGTTTTGGCCGGCGATTGGGGTGGCGACGGCGGGCAATACGCTGGGTGGCGCACTCAGTTGGTGGATGGGCTTGGGCGCACACAAGGTGGTAGACAAAGCCAAAGGCGTACACACCGAAGTGCGCGCGCTGGCGTGGCTCAAGCGCTTTGGCGCCAAAGCCTGCCTACTCAGTTGGCTGCCAGTGGTGGGCGACCCGCTGTGCGCCGTGGCTGGCTGGCTAAAACTGCCGTTCTGGCCGTGCGTGGCGTATATGGCCGTCGGCAAATTTTTGCGTTACCTGACCATGACCAGTTTGCTGCTGCAATTGTGGCCGGGCTTGTTCACTCACTGAGGTGCGCTGGCGGCCCAATCTATCGGCGCGGTGGTGTCGATGCGCACCGCCAGCGCCCGCTCTTGCGCATCCAGCGGCTCGCGCCGCGCCAGTTGCGCGGCCAATACCTCTAGCGTGGCTTCAGAGGCATCGCCGCCTTGCGCCAAGCGCTGCTGCACGCGCTGCTGCAACACAGCCAGCGGCGCATCAAACGCCAAGATGGCCAACGGCAGCTGCAAATTTGCCGCCAGCGCCCTGAACGGCGCACGCTGGCTTTGCAGCAAAAAGGTGGCATCAACCAGCACCGCATAACCCGCTTGCAGCACCGTGTACGCCAGCGCCAGCAGCTGGGCGTAGGTGCGCTCAGTGGCCTCGGCGCTGTAGATGCTCTCGCTCAGTTGTGCTGTGCTGTTGTCCGTGGGTGCCAAGCCAAACAAGCGTTTGCGCTCGACATCAGCGCGCAGGCGCACCATGGCGCGCGTGGCCACCAGCGGCGTGGTGGCATAGGTTTTGCCCGAACCCGATACGCCCTGCGCCAGCCACAGGCCACGCGGGCGCGGTTGGCGCAGCAAATCGGCCAGCGTCAAATAACGCTGCACTTCTTGCCATGCAGCGTCGGCTTCGGCATGGGCGTCCTGTCCAGATTGCCCGGACTGGCCCCAGCGGAAACCCGCCACCATCGCCCGCACCAGTGCGCGGTAAACCAGATACCACTGCAACAGCGCCAGTCCGGCGTAGTCGCCGCTGTGCTCCAGCCAGCCGTTCAAAAAATGCCAGCCCAAATCGGGCCTACCACGCGCTTGCAAGTCCATGCACAAAAAGGCGACATCGGCGATGGGGTCGATAAAGCGCAGTGCCTCGCTGAACTCAATCGCATCAAACAGCTGCGGCCCGTCGCTCAGTTGCACCAAGTTGCCCAGGTGCAAATCGCCGTGGCATTCGCGCACCTGACCGGCGGCTTGGCGTGCAGTCAGCAGCGGCTGCAGGCGCTCGCCCTCGCGCTGCGTCCAGTCGTGCAGTGCTTGCAGCGTGCGCCGCTCGGCCTCGGGCAGGGGCAGGGCCGACAGGGCGTCAAGGTTAGCCTGCGCTTGCTGGCGCACCAGCGCGGCGCTGCCCCAGTCGGCACCCGGCGCGGGTTTGGCGGCGCTGGCGTGCAGGTGCGCTACGCGCTGGGCCAAGGCGCTCAGGTGCGAGGGCAACACAGCGCCGGCGTCCAACCGCTCGGCCAGCAATTGGCCGTCGGCAAAGCGCTGCATTTGCACGCCGTATTCCAGCACCACGTCGTGTGGCTGCACGTCGGCCAGCGCCACCATGCGCGGCGCGTACTCGGGGCCAATCAGTGCCACCACCGCTTGGTACAACTGCGGCGCGGTGCGGCGGTTGATGCGCAGCTCTTGCGCGCAAGCCTCGCGGCGCTGGGCCAGCGTGCCAAAGTCCAAAAACCCCAGCGACAGCGGTTTTTTGAACTTAAACACCTGCGCCCCGGCCAGCACCACCCACGAGATATGCGTTTCGATGCAGCGCGCATCCGCCGCCAGCGCCGCTGGCCCGTGCAACAAAGACTGCAGCCACAGCGGGCGCCCAGCGACCGATTCAGAGGTATGTGACATCGTGTTATTTACTATAAATTTAGTAGCTTAAAGCGCTTATAGAATAAGGGCTATAGGCCGATTTGACCATTATTTTATGTGGATAGACACGCAGCGCCAGTGCAGCCCTCAAGCCGCCGGGCTGAACTTGTCCACCCGGTCGGTGATAAGCCCATCGGTGCCCAAATCCCACAGCCGCTGCACGGCCCAAGCATCGTTGACGGTGTAGCTCAGGCAGCGCAGACCAGCACCCTTGGCCTGCGTCACGCTGCTAGCGTCCCACAAACTATGGTCGCAGACGACGGCCACGCAGCCCAACGCGTGCGCAGTGTCCAGCCAATCGGGTGCCAGCGCCTCCAGCAATAAACCGCGCGGCAGGGCTGGGGCCACACTGCGCGCACCGGTCAGCGCCGCCGTGTCAAACGACGTCAGCAACGGCGCGATGGCGCTGCCCTGCCACAGCTGGGCGGCGCGCCGGGCAACAACCTCGCCAGTTTTGCGCTCGGTGCCGGGGGTGGGTTTTATTTCGATATTCAGCAGGCCGTAGTTGGCCAAGCACCATGCGGCAATGTTGACCAGCGTGGGCAGCGGCTCGCCCGCGTATTGGCGCGAGTGCCAACTGCCCGCGTCCAACTGCGCCAGCGTTGCCCAAGGGTGCTCGCCAGCAATGGTGCTGGCGCTGGCGTTGGCCGACAGGTGGCTGATGGCGTTGGTGGTGCGGTTCAGCGTGGTGTCGTGCAGCAAAAACGGCACGCCATCGCTGCTGAGTTTCACATCGCACTCAAACATCCGATAGCCGTGCGCTGCGCCTTGGCGAAAAGCGGCCAAGGTGTTTTCTGGGGCAAGATGGCCAGCGCCTCGGTGGGCCAGCCAGCGCGGATAGGGCCAGTGGGTGGTAGCAGTCATAGAAGTTATCGGCTTGATGGGATTTATGGGATTTATGGTGGCAGGGTGTAGGCAGGTTATTGCACCATCCATAGCAAGGTTTTGTGCGTTGCACCATGCTTAGGGCCACACTGGCTGCCTACTGCGCACCAGCGCCCCTTATTTTTTACCTATTGGATATTTATGCCCGTAACTTCACTGGACAAAAGCAAGATCAAATTTTTGTTGCTGGAGGGCGTACACCCCTCGGCCTTGGATATTTTGCGCAATGCGGGCTACACGCACATCGAGACGGTGGCCGGTGCTTTGCCCGAAGACGAGCTGAAGCAAAAAATCGTCGACGTGCATTTTGTCGGTATTCGCTCGCGCACCCAGTTGACGGCGGATGTGTTTGCCTGCGCACCCAAGCTGGTCGCTGTGGGGTGCTTTTGCATTGGCACCAACCAGGTTGACCTGAACGCCGCCCGCGAGCGCGGCATTGCCGTGTTCAACGCGCCGTACTCCAACACCCGCTCAGTGGCCGAGCTGGTGCTGGCCGAAGCCATCTTGCTGCTGCGCGGCATCCCCGAAAAAAACGCCGTGGCCCACCGCGGCGGCTGGCTCAAGTCGGCTGACAACGCTTACGAGATTCGCGGCAAAACGCTGGGCATCGTTGGCTATGGCTCGATTGGCACCCAGCTGTCGGTGCTGGCCGAGGGCTTGGGAATGCAGGTGGCGTTTTACGACGTGGTCAGCAAACTGCCACTGGGCAACGCGCGCCAAGTACATAACCTGCACGAGCTGCTGGGCCAAAGCGACATCGTCAGCCTGCACGTGCCCGAGCTGCCATCGACGCAGTGGATGATCGGTACTGCCGAAATTGCTGCCATGAAGCCCGGCGGCATCTTGATCAACGCCGCGCGCGGCACGGTGGTCGAAATTGAGCCGCTGGCCCAAGCACTGCGCGACAAAAAACTGCTGGGCGCGGCCATCGACGTGTTTCCGGTGGAGCCGCGCACCAACAAAGACGAATTCCTCTCGCCCCTGCGCGGCCTGGACAACGTCATCTTGACGCCGCACATTGGCGGCTCGACCATCGAAGCGCAGGCCAACATTGGCTTGGAAGTGGCAGAAAAGCTGGTCAAGTACAGCGACAACGGCACCTCGACCTCGTCGGTCAACTTTCCAGAAGTGGCGCTGCCCGCCCACCCCGGCAAGCACCGCCTGCTGCACATCCACCGCAACGTGCCCGGCGTGCTGTCAGAAATCAACCGCATCTTGGCCGACAACCACATCAACATCTCCGCCCAATACCTGCAAACCAACGAGGCCGTCGGCTACGTTGTCATCGACATGGATGCCGCCTCGTCTGACTTGGCGCTGGAAAAATTAGCGCAGGTCTGCGGCACGATCCGCAGCCGGGTGTTGTTTTAAGCGCCTAAGAATTTGGCTTCAGCCGTGCGACGTATCATTCCTGCCCTTGCCTTTTTAATTGGAGAAATCTGATGACTTTCCAACGCCTCGTTACCCCCATATGTATCGCCGTTGCCCTGCTGGCTGGTGCCGCCCAAGCACAAACTGCGGCGACAGCCCCGGCGACTGCTGCCACTGCTACTGCGGCCCAAGTTGTTGTCGAAGACGCTTGGGCGCGTGCCAGCGTGCCGGGTCAAAAGGCCACCGGTGCTTTCATGCGCCTGACCGCGCCAGAAGCTATGCGCTTGGTGCGTGCGCAGTCGCCTGCGGCTGGCGTGACCGAAGTCCACGAAATGAAAATGGACGGCGATGTGATGAAAATGCGCGCCGTCCCAGCGCTGGACTTGCCTGCGGGCAAAGCGGTTGATTTGAAGCCCGGCGGCTACCACGTCATGCTGATGGACTTGAAAGCACCTTTGGCAAAAGGCAGCACCATACCGATGACGCTGTTCTTCCAAAACGCCCAAGGCGTTGAAAGCCAGCAAGTGCTAGAGCTGCCCGTCACCATCAAAACCCCCGGCAACATGGGCGCGCCAGCCATGCCAATGCAGCACAACAAGCACTAAAAACACTAAAAACTGTTGTGAATGGTGGGTCTGCCACCCAGCTTTTGAACATAGCGGGCGCAGGCTTGTTTCCATAGCACCGCACCGTTGCGCAGAATCTGACTGGGGGAGGAATGCGCGGATTGGGTGCTCCATAAAATCTGCGCGCAAGGGGATGGATTTGTGTCCGCTATGGGTTGTAATTTCCCATTTTGGCTTACTGTCGGGTCAATGTCGCATCAATGTCGCGTCATTGTCCGACCATTGTCGTTCTCAATTTGCACGATTTCTATGATGCTAGCGTCTGTGAAATCAAGGAGTCCCCATGCTTATCCAAAAACTCAGGCTTCAACGCGGCTGGTCGCAACAGCAGCTTGCTGAACTCAGTGGCCTTAATGTGCGAACCATTCAACGTATCGAAAATGGTCGGCCTGCAAGTACTGAAACCTTGAAATCACTGGCATCGGTCTTTGAGATTGATTTTTCCAAATTAACCAGTGAGCCTGAAATGAATCCAAATACATCTTCTGCGGTAGAGGAGCAGTTAGCACTTTCCCATATCCGTAGAGTCAAGAGATTTTACGCCCATCTCACAAAATATTTATTTGTGATTACTGTCCTTGCCATCTTCAATTTGGTTATGTACCCTGCTAAATTTTGGTTTATTTGGCCCGCAATGGGTTGGGGACTGGGGTTGCTTTTTCATGCCGCATCAGTGTTTGAGTTTGTGCCGTTTTTTGGTGCTAAGTGGGAAAAAAATAAAGTCGAACAGCATTAGGACTTACGCAAACTATTAAG
>CAIRYF010000146.1 GCA_903882725.1 uncultured Simplicispira sp. | reverse complement strand
GTGGCGGTACTGGGTCAGAATGGGGCCAAATGGGCCTTGGACTGGCTTTTGCGCTACAGTTTCAGTAGCTGCTTGCGCTTGCTGCGCCTGGGATTGAGGCTTATTTGTCTGCGCAGGCGCATCCGCAAACACATCCTTCTGCCCCGTCAGGCTGTCCATCGGGTCTTGCCCCAGCTCAAAGCTATCGGCAGCGGCCACGCTGGCGGCGGCAATGCGCTTGCGGTCGTCGTTGGCCTGCGCTGTTGCGGCATCTGCGCGCTTGGCGGATGCTTCGGCTTTGGCGGATTGCTCTTGCGCCTGCTGCTGCGATTGGATGTCGGCGGGGGTGGGGGCTGTCAGTTCGAGGCTTGCTGGCTGCGCGTTTGCTGCGTTTTCAATAGCTGCCTGCGCTTGTGTGGCGGGCGCTACAGCCTGATTCTGTGCCGCATCATGCGCGTCCACCTCGGCCACTATCTGCGGCAGGCTCTTGCCCTTGGGTGCCAATCCCAGATCGCGCGCCACGCGCCCCGCCTGAATGGCGTTCTTGCGCCACGTCGAATGCCGCGCTACTACCGAGGTTGGAGCTTGATCTGCTTGCGCAGCATCGTTGACAGGCGTGGCGGCATTGGCCTCTCCATTGGGATTGTCTTGGCTAAATTGGCTTTGTGCCGCTATGCTAGCTATAGCAGTTGGCGCTTGCCCTGATTGGCTTTGCGCTAAATAACCCGCATTAGATTGGGATAATTCATCAGCTAACGGCTGGGATTTATCAGCTAATTTATCCAATGGCTCGGTGACTTGCGCGCTTTGGGTTGGCGCGCGGCAACGGCTTGTTCGGTCGGGTTGTAGGCGTCTCCAATGCGGGCAAAAATCTCTTGGCGCGACAAGGTGGGCGCTGGCCCCAGCAGTCCGCCTTGGTACTGGTTTTCTTCGGCGGTGCGGGCGTTCTGCAAGGCCAACTGGCCCCAGCGGCGCAAGCCCTCGGCCATGGCCTTGGGCGAGCGAATGTTCTGCGCCAAGAACGTCGCCACCGGGTAGGCTTCCGGGTTCATGTCGAAGTCGGCGTTTTGCAGCACGTCCGACAGCTTGAGTCCCTGACGCGAGGCGTTCACCGCCATCTTTACGGCGTCGGTCACTGCGCCGCGCACGTCAAAATCGCCCGCGCCCCGCAGTGCCGCCATCACGCCCGAAGCGTCGGCTGCTGCGGCCAGCACAGAGCGGGCATCAGGGTCGGTGGCCTGCGCGTGCAGCTGCACCAGCTCGTCAGAGTCGTAGGCTTGCTTGAAGGTGGCGGACATCAGGCGGTCAACCGCTTGGCGTGTGGGCGTGCCGTCCGGGTTGAGCATATCGCCGCGCTCGGATACCGGCATGGACGACACAAACCCGCCAATCGATTGCGCCGTGGGGTTGCCCTGCTCGTCAAAAGACAGGTTCTCTACGCTAAAGCGGCGCGAGTCGTTGGCGGCCTGCTCCACGGGCGAGAGCTTTTGCGTGGACGTGATATTGGTGCGGTCGCCCATGTCAGCCGTCACATCCGACTGGCCCATCACGCGCACTAGCACCGGGCGCTGCATGGATGCCACGGCCTGCGGGTCAATGCCCAGCGCGCCCGCGTCGTTCAGTAGCTCCTGGGCGTAGTTGTTGGCTGTGCCCTGCTGGTAAGCGGCCTGCAGTCCAGCGGTGCGGCCATTACCAGCCACTGCGCGCAGCTTACCCGGCAGACCGCTGGCGTACTCGGCCACCGTGGTGCCATCGGCATTGTTGGAAGGAATCAGGCTTTCAGACTCCACAACGGCGTACTGCGTGCCCATGCGCTCGCCGTTGCCGTCAACGACAGTCTCCATGCGCCCCAGCAGCGCTGCCTGAGGCAGTTCGCCAAAGACAATCGGTGCGCCAGAAGTCATGTCGCGCGACGGCCCTGTGCGCAGGTAGTCCGGGTTGGCGGCAATCTCTTGCATCTGGGCAATGCTGGCGGCGCTGGTGCGGTCGCGGTTTTGCAGCACCACGGGGTCGGGCTCTGGCGCAGTGACAGGCTGCGGCGCTTGACCGGCGGGCGGCATATAAGCGCCACTGTCCACGGCAGACACGGCGGCGGCTGACAGCGGGCCAGCAGCAGGGTTAAGACCCATCTGCTCAGAAGGCTTGACGGGCTGGGGGGCGTAGCGGTGCGCCAACTCGGCCTCACTGCCCAGCGCCACCGAGCCATCGGGGAATACGGTGAGCGTGCCAGCCAGTGGCGAATAACCCAGCTGCGGCGCTGGTGACGGCGGCGCATCAGGCGGCGCATCAGGCGGCGCATCAGGCGGCGCATCAGGCGCACTGCCGGGGGGTGCATCAGGCGGCGCTGTGTCAGTCGTCGGGTCTGGTGCTGGCTGCGCCCCGGGGCCGCGCAAGTTGGCACCTGCACCCATGGCCGCGCCAGCCAGTGCGCCTTCAGTGCCCGCGCGCGCCACGCCATCCATCAGCGGCTTGCCGTCGGCAAAGTTTTGCCACATCTGCTCTTGCGCCGACTGGGGCAGCTCTTGCAGCACGCCCTCGGACACCATGCCGCCCAGCACCCGCTTCTTGAGTAAGGCGGGCGCGTTGGCCCGTGCGCCACTGCCCAAGTTAGCCATGGAGGTTTCAAAGGTATCAAAGCCCATCTTGTTGGCTAGGCGGCCAGCGCCTACGCCAATCAGGCCAGTGCCCACGCCAGCGCCCAGCGCCGCCACAGCGCCCTTTTGCTGGTCATCGCCTTGGTAGTTGGCCATCTGCTGGCCAGCGGTCACAGCACCTTCGCCAATGCCGCCAGCCACCGGTGCGGCCAATTCCTGACCAAAGGTGCGCGCCAGCACGCCGGGCGTTGCAGCACGCGCTGCGGTGCCAGCGGCAGCATCAGCGGCGACACCGGCCACGCGGCCTGCGCCCATCAGCGCCTTTGCGCCAAAGCCGCCTACAACCATAGACGGAGCGGACTCGACCACTTGGTTGGCGGTATAGCCGGGGTTACTCAGGTAGGCACCGGCAATGTCGGCTGCACTGCCATCCTTCCATGCCGCGTCCACTGCCTTTTTGCTGTCCTCGTAGCCCTGCGAGAACTTGGTCTCGTCGGCCCACTTGCCGGGCCGGAAGCCCGTGGCTTCACCCAGCGCGTCGAAGGCTTTGGTGAACGGGCGCGCGCCAGTGGCAAGGGCAATGGGCAGGTCAGCCAAGCCGGTGACCATGCCGGGCAGGCGCTGCACACCGGCTTTGAGGGATTTGCCGAGGTCGGATACTGCGCCGCCTTGGGCG